>CAYGTA010000477.1:0-3728 GCA_964352605.1 uncultured bacterium
TCAAATCTTCATGAGATAAATTAGATAAGCCACATTGAAAAACGTGGCATTTCATAACAAAATTCACGTTGATAAGCTGTCTGTGACAAATTAACCAAAATGCAGTTATCCAACAGGTTAACCTGAGCATCGTGAGGGAGCGAAACGTGAATTTAGTATGTGAAAATTTGGTTTTTACTTTAAATAAGGGGCGAAGCGAGAAAGCTCAGCTCGGTCCTAGGAAACGATTTTAACTACTAATGCTTCCATTTCTACTTGCATTCATCACATCTTTTTTACTCATAAAGCTATTAATGGCATCATCTCTGCGTCACAGTGTTGTTGCTGAAGAAAACGACCGGTCCATGCATAAAGGGCTTGTGCCAAGATTTGGTGGCATAGGTATTGTATTTGGTGTAACGCTTGGATGGCTTATTTTAGGAATCGATTCTTGGTGGCTGCTCTTATCTTTAGGGCTTTGTATAGCTTTTGTTTCCTTTATGGATGACGCTTTTACGCTACCAGTTTGGATTAGGCTATCAACACAACTCGTTATGGCAACTGTATTTGCTTTTGTTGAATTTGGTTTTGATAACCGTTGGCTTCTCGCATTACTTATCTTTGCAATTGTATGGATGCTTAACTTGTTTAACTTTATGGATGGTCTAGATGGTCTTGCTGGTGGCATGGCTGTCTTTGGTTACGCGACTTTTGGTCTTGCTGCCTTTTTTGTGGCTTCAGATGTGTTGATGTTAAAAGCTGCCATGGTTGTTGTTGCTGCAACCCTAGCCTTTTTGCGTTGGAATTTAATTCCACAAAAACTATTCTTGGGTGACGTAGGGTCAACGACCCTCGGGTTTATGGCCGCAGCTTTTTCTTTCTATGGTTGGCGAGAGGCTATGTGGCCTGTCTGGTTCCCAATTATAGTTTTTTTACCTTTTATTGCAGATGCAACCGTTACGATACTTAAACGATTGGTAAATAGAGAGAATATCTTTAAAGCCCACAAAAAACATTACTATCAGCGTTTGACGCAAATGGGTATGACGCAAGCTCAGGTCAGAAAAATGTGGTACGGAGCAATGTTGATTTGCTCACTAGTAGGTTTGGCATTGCTACGCGCAGGTGACACAACTCAATTAATTGGCCTCTTAATCATGTCGGTAATGGTGGCAACCGTTTTTGTGATTGTTGATTTAAAATGGCAGAATTACAAAAAACTACAGAATGCACAACGCCTGAATCTTGCTAAGCAGTCTGAGAATGAAGAGCAAGATAGTTACAATGACCAAAAAGACAACGAGTTTGTTCCGATTCCAACTTTAAGCTATGCATCGAGCACCCAAAGCATGGGGGTTAGTAAATCATAATGTTAATAGTTATTTACAGTAAGGTATCAACATATGGCTAGTCAATCTTACAGAGTCAATGTAAACCTAACTCGAGCTGAAACTAAAGTAGCTTTTGGTGGTTTGCTTGATAAGCCAGTTGATATTATTTTACCTGTTTACAACGGGCTTGAAGATTTGAAGCAGTGTTTGAATAGTTTGCTTTCAGCTAGAACTAAACTCGATTGGCATGCTTATATAATTAATGATGCTAGTACAGATGCTGCGGTAGCAAGTTACTTGAATTCTTTTGAAAATAATCGGCGTATAACAGTTGTTACTAATGCAAAGAATCTAGGGTTTGTTGAAACTGTAAATAAAGGCTTCAGCTTAACTAAGCATGACGTCTTACTGCTCAACAGTGATACGGTTGTTTATGACACCTGGCTAGATCGTCTTGCCATGCATGCACTTTCACCAAAAATCGCTACCATTACACCTTTATCAAACAATGCAACCATTGCTAGCTTTCCAGAAATATGCTCAGAAGAAAATAGTACAGCTGGCTTAACAGGACAGCAGATTGATTTACTTTGCTACGAAGCAAATAATGGCAACGCAGTGCGTGTACCAACCGGTATTGGGTTTTGCATGTATATATCTCGAGAAGCCCTAGAAACAGTTGGTTACTTCAACAGTAAAGATTTTGGTCGAGGTTATGGCGAAGAAAATGACTTTTGTGTGCGCGCAACAGAAAAAGGATTTACCAACCTAGTTGCTACAGATGTATATATTCACCATGCAGGTGGTGTTAGCTTCGGAGAAGAAAAACAAGCTCGAGTTCTAAATGCAGTTAAGAAACTAAATGAGCTTTATCCGTCTTATGATAAGAAAATTCATGAGTTTATTTCACTTGATCCCATTCGTGAATTTCGCCTAAGGACACTCATTAAGCTTTCTAAAAAAGATGATCGCCCTGCCATTTTGCATGTTTGCCATAATCACGGTGGCGGTACATTGCAGCACATCAGGGAGCTTGGGGAACGATTCGAAGCAGAATCTATCAACTGGGTTTTGCGAGCTTTAGGAGGCCACAAGGTACGCTTAGAGTGGTCTACAGCACCTAGTACCTATATTGATATTGATACAGAAGAAGACAAGGTTTTCTTCTGGGAGCTCTTAAAAGGCTTACGTTTAAGTCGAGTGCATGTGCACCACATAGCCGCCTTACCCAAAGAAGTCTTAACATTTATTAAAGAATCAGGGCTCGAGTATGATGTTACAATTCATGACTATTTTTTCATTGCAGCGAACCCTACATTAGCTGATGCAAGAGGGCGTATTCAGTTGAATGCTAAAGGAATTCCTTTAGCTCAATCATCTTTAGCTCCTGAAGAACTTAAAGCATGGCAAGCAGAACAACAGTTGTTTCTTGAGCAAGCACAGAGGGTACTGTGCCCTTCAAAAGCAAGTAAAGCTATTTATAAACACTACTTTCCAAACGTGAATTACAAGATAGCCTTGCATGTAGATGCTGAAGATGTGACCTACCCAGATATAAGCCTAAGACATGCTTTAAACTCGGCAACAAAAGTACTTGTTATAGGTGCCATAAACCGAGAAAAAGGTGCTGATGTCATTGAAGCCGTAGCCAAACAACTTCAGGCTGACAACATGGGCATAACCCTTCTTGGTTACGCCTTTCGTAAACTCCACAAGTCAGTTAATGTATTAGGGGCATACGCCTATAAAGATATTGATGCGCTTATTGCAAAAGAAGACCCTGACTTAATCTGGTTTCCAGCTTTATGGCCAGAAACTTACAGTTATACGCTAAGTGCAGCGTTGCGCTCAGGTAAACCCATTTTAGCACCATCAATAGGAGCTTTCCCCGAACGACTGGCAAATAGGCCTTATACAAAAACCTATGACTCTTTAGGTAGTACTGAAAGTACCATTTCTGAAATAACACAGTTTGCAAAAGAAATAGTAGTTAAAAAACAAGCAACTCTGTGGGCACAACAACCTATAGCTGAAAGCTTCTACGCTACTCAATATTTAAACGCCAACAATGCTAAAACCATTCCTACCTTAGCAGAACCCGAACTCTTTGAAGCACTCGCTTACAGACTCGAGCCTCACTTGAATGCCAAGGAGCATGTGTTAGCGCAACTGGTTGGCTTAAAGAGATTCTGGATTTTTAGGCGTGTTTTGCGTAGAATTCCTGTTGAGCATAAATTGCGGTTTGTTAAGTTTTTTACAACTAAGAATTTACTTGACTTACAAAGGCAACCTGCTAAGTAAGCTTTGTGTTATTTTTATAACTGTTGTTTTGCAGTTTATGTTTTTTAAGTTTTTAAATTTTTAGGTGGGCACCTTAAACGTGAATTCTCTTTCTCATTATTTCAATATTATTTTTTA
>CAYGTA010000478.1:0-3707 GCA_964352605.1 uncultured bacterium
TCCGATATCATGCGATTCAAGGCGTTCCGATATCATGCGATTCAAGGCTCACACAATTTATCTGTGAAGCAGTGAATCATGGAAATGCTATAAGTAGCTGCACGGCTTGTTTGCATTATGCAAATAAACTCGAGTAGAAGCAGTAAGGACAAACAAACTCAATTTTATTGCAAATGTACTATTGATTAGCTTAGCTTCTTTTACAACGCTGAGATTGTGCTATTTGCAAAGCTTTTACGCAACAGTCACAAGTATCTTTGATAGACTCTTGTCATGGCAGATTCTTCCGTATTTCTTGGTATTGATGTTGGGGGCTCAGGTATTAAAGGTGCACTTGTAGATGTTAACAAGGGTGAACTTGTTAGTGATCGACATCGTATTGAAACACCACAACCCTCTACCCCTAAAGCCGTAGCAGGCGTCATTAATGAAATAGTGAAGCACTTTGAGTACAAGGGTAACATTGGCTGCACCGTTCCAAGCATAGTTCAACAAGGTGTGGTGCTAAGCGCTGCCAATATTGATAAAAGCTGGATTGGTACTGACGCAGATAAGCTTTTTGAAGAAGTGACAGGTCACGCTGTAACAGTCTTAAATGACGCTGACGCTGCTGGTATAGCCGAAATGAGTTTTGGTGCGGGCAAAGGTCAAAAGGGTGTCGTGATTATGCTGACTTTTGGTACAGGTATAGGAAGTGCAATCTTTATAGATGGCAAACTTGTACCCAATACAGAGTTTGGGCATGTTGAATTTAAAGGCGCCGGCGCTGAAACGCTAATGTCAGCTAAAGTAAAAGAAGACAAAGACTTAAGTTACAAAAAATGGGCCAAACTGGTTAATGCTTATTTGCAGTATCTTGAGGCTCTTTTTTCCCCCACTATGTTTATTATTGGTGGAGGTATAAGTAAAAAAAGTGAAAAGTTTTTTCCTTACTTAGAAACCAAAGCTAAAGTCGTACCAGCTAAGTTGCGTAATGAAGCAGGTATTGTTGGCGCAGCACAAGCGGTAAGCGAAGATTACAGCTAAAACCTTAAGATCAGATTAAGTTCTTATTAAGAGCTTATGGCAATTATTTGCTCTTTAATCTCATAAAAGCCCCCTAAAGTAATTGTACGATCTTTAGCTCCTCCTAAAGAACGGTATACCCCCCTCCCCCTCCTCAAAATCCTCCTTTAATATAAGGAGGATTTTCAATTTCTGTGTCAATGGGTTTACTAAAAAAATCATTCATGACCGAAGGTGCCGACTTCGATTAGCTTTAGTCAAGCCTAAGCGAACACTGTTTGTGTAGCAGCGTTCAAGTAAAACACAGCATCAACTTAGTACATCTGTTTTTACTCAGCTAGTTCGACAATTAAAACGCTTGCATTGTTTTAATTGCAAAAGGCTATATGCTTTAAAAAAATCAGCAGCTATACTTTTAGTGTGAATTTAAGTCACAATAAGCTATGGACTTAACTAGCTATAAACAACTTTTTAATCTTGAAGACAAACAAGCCCTCGTGATTGGGGCAGGCTCAGGCATAGGAGAAGCGTCAGCTCTAGGCTTAGCAGCGTTTGGAGCAAATGTTGCTTGCGCTGACCTAAACCAAGAAAGCGTTGAAGCTGTGGCAGCTAGCATTACAAGTCAAGGTGGAAGCGCCAAGGCTTACAGTGCTAATCTGCTAGAACAAGCAAGCCTGAACGAACTCGTAAATAGCCTACCCAAACTAGATATCTTGGTATGTACCCCCTCCATCAATGTAAGAAAACCCCTACTCGAGTATAGCGAAGCTGAGTTCGATAAGGTCGTGAGTCTTAATTTAAAGGGGTCTTTTTTTGCTATGCAGGCTGCGGGTAGGCGCATGGCTCAGCAGCAGAGTGGTAGCATCATTCTTTTCTCTAGTATTCGTTCACAAGTGGTTGAGCCGGGGCAGGGTGTGTACGCAGCAACGAAAGCAGGTACGTTGCAAATGGTGCGTGCTTTGGCAGCTGAGTTGGGTGACAAGAAAGTACGTGTCAATGCTATTGCGCCGGGTGTGGTTGAGACACCATTAACTGCGCAGATTAAGGCGCAACCTGAGTGGTACAATGCTTATGCTCAAAAGGGTGCCTTGGGGCGCTGGGCGCAACCTAGTGAAATGGTGGGCGCGGTTATCTTTTTGGCAAGTCAAGCCAGTTCTTATGTCACAGGCACTTTGCAATTGGTTGATGGTGGTTGGACTGCGGTTGATGGTCGTTTTACACCGCCCCTTTAAAATAAATTTAAGAAGAAAGTTTGGGATGCAGAATGAAAAAACTAAAATTTACTATTTTAAGTGCTTATGTCTGAATTACTAAAGCTAGCACAACAAGCTGCTGAAGCTATCGACGAAGCATTCCTAATTAAACTTAGCCAAGACCTTGTACGTATTAGAAGTGTTTACGAGCCTGAAAAAGGCAATACAGAAAAGGAAGCTGCCCTTTTTATGGCTGAAACATTTAAGCATTTAGGACTCGAGCCTATCATTCAGGAGGTTGTGGCTAATCGACCTAATGTGATTGCTGATTGGTCTGGGTCTTCTTTTGATGCGACTAAGCATAAGACGTTGATGTTTGAAGGGCATACAGATGTGGTTACCGAGGGGGACAGTGCAGCTTGGCAGTTTGACCCGTTTGCTGCTCAGTTAAAAGAGGGCAGGCTTTATGGGCGGGGTTCTGCTGATATGAAAGCAGGTATTGCTGCTTCTGTCGCTGCGTTGGCAGCCATTCAAAAAGTAGCGCCTGATTTAACAGGGCGCATTCGATTTGGCATTGTGGTTGATGAAGAGAGCCTTATGCTGGGCATTAAAGACTTTATTAAGCAAGGCTGGGCAGATGATGTTGACGCTGCTATTATTTGTGAGCCAGAAGAAAATGAGCTTTGCTTATTTCAAAAAGGTGCTATGCGGGTTTCAGTTTTGTTTACAGGTGTTATGTCACATGGAGCTATGCCTTATGCTGGGGTGAATCCTATTAAAGCGCTAAGTAGTTTTATTGAGAAGCTAAAAGCTCTAGAAGCGCAAGAACAAAAACGTTTAGGGGAACACGAGTATTTAGGTTTCCCATGGTTTACACCTACTATTGTGAAAGCGCCACCAGAAGGTGAAGCGCAACTAAATGTTATGCCCGCACAAGCTTACTTAGCGATAGATATACGCACAGTGCCAGGGCAAGATCATGACGTTTTAGAAAAAGCTTTACATAGTTTTGCTAAAGAGATAATGCAAGAAACAAATGAGTTAAGCATAGATTTAGATGTCTTTGAATCACGCCCTTGGACACAAACCCAGCAAGATGACCCTATTGTGAAGGCACTCGAGCTTGCTTATCCTGTGGTGTTTAATGAAGCGCCTAAGTATGGTGGAGTGCCAGGAGCTACGGATGGTACGTTTTTGCGGTCTTGGGCGGATGTGCCTATTGTTACGGTTGGTCCGGGTGATAGAACCATTCCGCATCAGAAAGATGAATTTGTTCGTACAGCTGATGTCATTGCGTCAGCTAGGCTTTATGCGGCGGCAGCTATTTTGTTTTTAGGGCAAGAGCCATAACGAAAGTCTTATACTAAGCTGAATTATAAATGTCGTAAGACTTTATAATTCCGACCTAGGGGAGTACGCTCTGACCCACTCAGTCTTGTGACACTTTCTAAACAGTTTAGTATTAAATTATTTTTAAGCAAAAAAATGCCAGTCGATTATTATCGACTG
>CAYGTA010000479.1:0-3696 GCA_964352605.1 uncultured bacterium
AGCCAGAGGCATGATAGGACTCGCTTCTAGTGAAGCTACCCTATTCTTTGATTGCTGTGCTGTTCCATTCATAACCGCTACACTCTTCTGGCTAAAGGCTTTTAAGCGAGAACGGATAAACCAATTCAGTATTTTGCAAACCTTCTATGGAGTAACTTAGTTCGGCATTTAAAACACTTCAAACGTTTTAAATGCAAAAGGCTATAGCAATATCGGTTTTTTCAAACGTTTTAGACTATGTGTTGTTAGCTTTTAGCCCAGTTCATAACAAAGTCATTTAGCTCTGCCATAGCGACTTCGTGCTTTTCGCCTGTCATGCGGTCTTTGACTTCAGCTATGCCTTTGCTTAGTCCTCGTGAACCTATGGTTATGTGTAGCGGTGTGCCTATAAGGTCTGCATCTTTAAATTTTACGCCTGGGTTTTCGGCTCTGTCATCAAACAGGACCTCTAGACCGGCTGCTTTGAGGTCATTAAAGACTTGCTCTGCAACGTTTGTAGGTTCATCTGATTTTTTGTCTTTTAATAAGATGATACTTACATCAAAAGGGGCAACTTGTTTAGGCCATTTTATGCCATAGTCATCATGAAACGCTTCTACAATGACCGCCATGAGTCTACCCACACCAATACCGTAACTACCCATATGAATAGGGCTTTTTTTACCTTGTTGATTTAAAAAGGTTGCATCAAACGAATCTGCATAAGTAGTGCCTAAGTTAAATATATTGCCTACTTCAACACCGCGCTCTTCAGTAAGTTCGCTACCGCATTTAACGCATTTATCGCCTGCTTTGGCAGCAGCTATGTCTGCAATTACATCAGCCTCGTAGTCTCTACCTAGGTTGGTATTTAGGTAGTGATACCCTGCTTTGTTAGCACCTGCAACCAAGTTATTACTGTTAGCAATGGCATCATCAACAATAACAATGACATTTTCACGTTTTATACCAATAGGTGAACCGTAACCTGCTTCTGCGCCTACTGCGTTTATTTCTTCAAGCGTTGCAGGTCTTAAATCTTTAGCTTTAAGTGTAGCTGAAAGTTTGGTTTCGTTTAAATCCATATCACCACGAACCACTGCAAAGATTAACTTGCCATTTTTTGCTTTGTCATCTTTCAAGAAAACCGCTTTGGCTGTCTTTGAAGTCGGAATGTCAAGAAATTGTGCTAAAGACTCTATAGTGCTTGTATCTGGCGTAGCAACTTCTTCTAGAGCTTTTGGCTCTTCTACTTGGGCTTCTTTTTGAAACAAAGCAACTTGCCTGTTAGCATGATAGTCACAACTCGAGCATATGAGTAGGGTGTCTTCGCCTATGCCGGTTAGGTACATGAATTCGTGTGCTTGTTTGCCCCCCATGAGCCCTGTGTCGCTTTCTACTGCTATGACATCTAAGTTGCATTTTGTAAAGATGTTCATGTAGGCGTCGTACATTTTTTTGTAGAAAACATCAAAATCATCTGAGTCTGCGTGAAAAGAGTAGGCATCTTTCATGACAAATTCTCGTGCTCTTATGAGGCCTGCTCTGGCTCTTGGTTCGTCACGAAATTTATTTTGGAATTGATAAAGCATGTAGGGGAGTTGTTTGTAGCTGTTGGTGAATTGTGCGGCTAGACTGCCCATGATTTCTTCGTGTGTCATGCCTAAGCAGTAGTCACGGTCTGACCTATCTTTGAATCTTAAGAGTTCTGCATCTACGGCGTCCCAGCGGCCTGATTTTTTCCAGAGTTCAGCTGGGTGAACCATTGGTAAAATAACTTCTTGGCCGGCAAGCGCGTCCATTTCTTCTCTGATGATTTGCTCTATTTTTCTGGCAACTCGTAAGCCGAGGGGGAGCATGTTGATAATGCCTGAACCTAGTTGACGAATATAGCCCGCGCGGTAAAGGAGTTGGTAACTCACCACATCTGAGTCGTTAGGGTTTTCTCTTTGGGTGGTTGTAAATAACTGGCTCATGCGCATAGTCTGGGTCATTCTCATAACGTTTTTTCCTTTCAAAAAGAAACCCCGTTAGTTTTAAAACCAACGGGGTCTTTAACTGCGTTTCGTAAAGCTACACAGCGCCCCTATTTCTTGGCGGGTTGTAAAGTGCAGCGTTCATTAATTAAAAGTATACGAAGCGGGCTTAAAGAGTGTCAAGCAAAAGGACGTTATAGAGTAGCTGATATTAAAAAGCTTAACTTGAAGGCGCATCTTTGGGTTTTTGGCTTAACTTCATACCAAGGTAAACAAAAGCACTTAAAAACACTACGACAGCTACTGTTAAAAAGGCTGTTCTAAATCCGTATTGGTCAGCTAGCCATCCAATAAAGTAGGCACCCACACCTGCACCTAAATACATGATTAGGCCACCAATGCTCATGAGTGAACTACGTCGACTACTCGGTAAGTTGTGGTTATAAAGAGCGCCATGCGGGCTAAGGTTCATCATTAAAGCAATGTAGAAAAGCCCAAAGGCAAGTGACGCAACAGCTAAATTAGTGGCAAGTGCCAACATGACAAAGCTTAGGGCTTTGAGTATTTGTGTCGCTATTGCTGCAAAACTATGCGACTTACTACGTACAACAAACCACGTTGCTAAAAGACCACCAAATGTAGCAAATAAGTAACCAGCTGATTGCAGTAAGCCATAGGTGAATGTGCTGCTAGCAGCCAAGTTGAAGGTAGTTTTAAAGTGAGGTTGCCAAAATGCATCAAATGACCCTAAGGCTAAACCATTAGCAAAGTTGGCTATAAGTAAGCGTTGCAGCACACGATTTTGAGCAACAGTGCTAATGGCATCCTGTAAGATAATTCCCACTGATTTTAAGGGTTCTAAGTGTGCGTTTAAGTCAGGTGTATCGTTGGGGATAAGTCGTACGAGACTATATAGTGAAAAGCCTCTGATAATAAGGCTAAATAGTAAGGGAACTGCTAATATTTCAATACTGTCTCCCCAGAAGTATCGGACTACCAAAGGGGATATACCACCAAGCAACGCACCAATTGTGTTAGCTAAGGTTTCGTACACATCAGCTCGAGCTAGGTAAGGTTGTAAATCTTCATCGGGGTTATCTTTTTTTATTTCATCTATAAACCAAGCATCTAAACTACCTGATCCTAAGGTTCGCCCTAAACCTGCTGCCACTGCGTAGGCGAGTGCAACGCCAATATTAGTACTTAGGTAGAGTAGTAGTATCGCCATGGCATTGAGTAGGTAGCTGTAAATGGCTGTTTTTTTGCGCCCTATAGCGTCAGCTAAGCCCCCTGTTGGAACTTCAAAAAGAATAATGGTTAGTGCCAACACACCAAATATAAGGCCAATATCCTGTAGGTCAAACCCTCTTTCTAAAATAAAAAGGAACATTATTCCTGTAGGTATAGAAGAAGCTAAATATTTTAAAAAATTGACAATGTAATAATTGCGTATTGCAGTTTTAAGATCCATATAAGTTACCTGACGTTGATTTGCGCATAGAGATTAATAAAATAATTTTGGGTAGTGTAAAAAAACACCTTCATTCTAGCCTAGAAGGTGTTTTAAGTAAATTCGTTATTAAACTTAAGCATAAGGTTTTTTACTTAGCTTGCCCAGCCGCTTGAACCTAGTTTTTCGTTCATTATGTTTCTCCTTAAATTTTTCTAAATTTGACTATCTTTTTATTTGACTTACTTAGCTTGCCCAGCCGCTTGAACCTTGTTTTTCATTCATTGTATT
>CAYGTA010000480.1:0-3695 GCA_964352605.1 uncultured bacterium
TATGCTGCTTCTTAAGGCTTTGCGCAAAGCCAAGCAACTCACTTGATTCATTATAACGACCAAGCTTGTACCAAACTCGAGCTAAATCAGTTGACATGTTAAAAAAGAAAAAGATGTAGTTACGCTCTAAGCAAATAAGGAGTCCTTGCGTCATTAATTTTTCTGCCTTAATGTAATCCTCTTTAACTTCTGCAATATTTCCTAGATTAACAAGGGTTCCTGCTCCGAAGCTTTTTGAGGTACCGCTTTCATGCATGCTTAGGCACTCGAGCCAAAGCCTTTCTGCTCGGTCGTAATCCTGAATATAAAAATAACTTACCCCCAAGTTACTCATGAGTTGCTGCATTTCAGTTCTTGCACCCAGCTCACGTGCTAACTCGAGTGCCTGTTTTCTAAGGTTTATGGCTGACTCAAACCTTTTTGCATTATCTTCTAGCATGGCCATGCGATCTAAAACTGCTATTTTAAGAATATCGTGTTTGAGCCTCCGACCAATCTCTAAAGCGTTTCTTAGCGGTTCAAAAGCATCCTCATAAACACCCCTAATGATTTTTAAATTAGCAAAGTGCAGCATGTTTGTCGCAATGAGAATCTGACTATTTGTGGCGTAACTTAAGTCCAGCGCCTCACTTATGATTTGCTCTGCTCGCATCGTCTCACCTTTTAATAAAGCAGCACTAGCTAGGTTTGTAAGCAAGAAAGCTTTATCTTCTTGACTAATACTGGCAATAGAATCATGCGCTTTTGTGAGCCAAGTATCAATCTCCATACTTAAATTCTTCCTTAACCAGAATGGGCTAAGATGCCTAAGTAAACTCATAACACTAGCATCAGAGAAGCTAAAGGCCCACTCAAGTGCTTTTATGAAATTCGCTTGTTCTTTCATCCATATACTTAAGGTATCTTGCTGCTCCAACTCGAGTTTTTCGGGTTGTAGTGTTTCTGCTAATTGAGTAAAATACTGAAAGTGTGTGTGTGTAAGTTTTTGCCTGTAGCTTGTTTCTGCTAATTTTTCATTCAAATATTCTTTTACAACCTCATGTAAATCAAAGCGGCCTTCAAGGCCAATATTTAAGAGTGAGAAATTGCTTAATGTTAATAGTAAGCGATAGCTTGCATTACTGATTTTTTGGGCTGCATGAAAGTCAAAACCACCATGAAAAACTGATAGCTTGATAAGTGTTTGTTGCTCGTCTGCTGTTAATTGTTGAAAGGTTTCATCTAAAACGGTACGCATGCTGCGCTGTCTTGCCGGTCTATCTGAGGTATTTGATTCTAAAAGATTTATATTTTTAGTTAACTCTCTTAGTATTTTCTCTGGAGGCATTATGCGTGTCCAGCCGGAGGCTAATTCTATAGCTAAAGGTAATCCTTCAAGCTTTTGACTAATGGCTTTGATAGTGTTCATATTTTCTAGGCTTAGTAGTTGTTTAGAGTTAACGCGGTGCATGCCTTCAATAAAGAGGCGGTCTGCATCAGATTGCTCGACTGCTTTCGTAAATTGCGAATTATACTTAACGCTAGGCTGACTTAGGTTTCTTTCATACTGAAGCCCTTCAACATCAAAAATCCATTCGGGTTTAAGCTTAAGGGGTATTCTTGTAGTTACAATAATTTTTAACTTGATCGTGCCTTCAAGTAGTTTATGGACGATGGGTGCCGCATCATGAAAATGCTCAAAGTTATCTAACACAAGCAAGAAATTTTTATACCTTAAGAACTGGATGACTTGCTCCTGAGGCTCTTCTTTGGGCGCTAAAGTAAGTCTGAGGGATTGAGCTATGGTGTTGATCAACCTATTTTCTGGACTTATGGCTGCTAACGCAACAAAGCAAACCCCATCATTAAAGTTATGTTGCTCAAGTGTTGCTAATTCTAAGGCAAGTCTTGTTTTTCCTATACCTCCCAAACCCACTAAACTGATTAAACGGCAGTTTTCACTTGCTAATTGAGTTACGAGATTGGTTAATTCGTTTTGTCTACCTATGAAGCGAGTACTTTGTTGTGGCAAGTTATAAACTTTTTCTTCAGTGCGGGTTAGCGTTAAAACTGATGTATTTGGAAGGGTTTCAAGCTCAGCTTGCATTTGTATCTTATGAATGAGTTTCTGGGTTTCTTCTAATGGCGTAGCGTCATACTCATTTTTTAATAAAGCTGTAAAGGTATCAATAGCTTTTAGAGCTTTTCCTTGATGTCCGGCAAGGTATAAATTTTTTACGAAAGCATTAAAAACCAGCTCATCTGAAGGGTCTTGCTTAAGTAAATCACTTAAGACTTCTGAGGCCCCTGAATAGTTTTGCTGCTTTTCTAAATCATTAGCGTAATGCTGTAAGGCGTCTTGATACTGAGTTTTTAAATCTAATCGTTCACTATCTAGCCAAGTGCTAAAGGTTTCTGAGCTAGCATGACTGTAATCACCTAAAAAGTTATGTATATAAAGCTTACTTGCTTCTGGCCAATTTTGTGATTGAACAGCTTGCCTAAACTGAGCAAGATCTGTGGGTACAGAGAATTTTGTTCGGTATTTATCAACTTCCAAAGCGCTAGCCCAAGCAAATTGTTTTGCTCTATAAATCGACAAGCGGATATGCTTTAAGGCACTAACCTCATCTGTATCAGGATGAAACAGGTAAGCAAGTTCACTTCTTGAAACCCAATCCCCTTTACTCGCTAAATATATGAGTAATAACGTGGGTTTAGTTAAGCGTAAAGTCAGAATTTGGTCACTATACGTGACTTTAGGGAGACCCAACAAAACGAGTTGTGTTGACATTTAAGACTAGTTTATCAAGGTTTTCGTTTTAACACAGGTAGATTAAACGAATTTATGGAGTTAAGTTTTTTACCCTTATACGCGCTTTTTTAAAATGATAAGCCAATAGCGTTATTTTCTTCTATAGCCTTTTGTAGTTAAAAAACTCAGCTCAAAAAACGAAGAAGGAGTTGAGCTGAGCTTGAGGGATAGCGAAGTAAGATGACATGCATGAAATGGAATTATCTTAAATAATGCTCTCCGCTTCACTAGAGATTAATAAAAGCTAAACAAGCAGCCAGACCTAGGTTACCTTCATAGCTGGCAAGTCTACTTCTTTAACCTCAGTAACCAAAAGCCTTAAACTCTTAGTTTTCAACTCACCTTTAAGCTTCACACCAGAACCAATAGCAGGTAACTGATCTAACAAGTCTAAACTAGCCACTACCCTAAGCATAAAAGACTGCTTCAACCTACCATCAGGATTAGGATGAATACGAATCCCTAAACTTGCTTCCTCTTTATTAAAAAAAGCAAGTTGACCCAAAGCCTCAAAGCCTTCCTCAAACGTTTCAGCTTGATCTTCAGGAACAACCAAATGTAAATGTGTTTTGTCTATAAGAACGCAGTCCCTACTGGTTTTAGGAAACAACACTAGATTAGAGCTTGTGTTTAACAGCTCAGGATGTTTTAACAACCAGCCTTGAATCTGCTTATAAGAATTAAGCTTTAAAGACTTATCTCCAATAGAAAGACTAACAGTAGGAAAAGGCTTCGAAGTGACATCAAGCGCCAACTGCGCTTTAGAACATAAACGTGCATAAAAGTAATTTGCTTCATCTGGCATACCTAATAGTTTACCTAAGCAAAGATCTAAACGAATATAACTAGAGCAACGCTTTAAAAACCTAAATTTATTACCTTCACAGCTAGCATAGTAGAA
>CAYGTA010000481.1:0-3678 GCA_964352605.1 uncultured bacterium
CCTTTTGCTGCTTATCTTCTGTTAATTAAGAGGGGGTTTGTTAATGTGAACGCTTTAGCTTTTTTAATCTTGAGCTAATTAAAGCTTTAGTTAGGCTTAACAAAGCGTTGATTTTAACTAAACTTAGTGAACTTAACCCTTGACGCCTTAGCATTTTTAAATAACAATTAGGCTTAACTTTTGGCTAGGAGGAATTAGATGCCACATATTATTGCTGAACCTTGCATCGGAACCAAAGATGCTTCTTGTGTAGATGTTTGCCCTGTTGAATGTATTTACGAAACAGATGACCAGTTTTACATTCATCCTGAAGAGTGTATTGACTGTGGTGCTTGTGTACCTGCTTGCCCTGTGAGTGCTATCTACCCTGAAGAAGATACCCCATCAGAGTGGGAAAGCTACATTCAGAAGAACTACGACCTTTCAGGCGTATAAAGCTTAAGAAGCAAGTAATTCTAAGGCGGTTACTAAGACAGTAACCGCCTTTTTGTATTCCTCAAGAGATAAACGCTCTTCTGGCGTGTGATCTAAATTAGAGTCACCCGGTCCGTAAGCAAGCATAGGAACATCCCAGATGGGCGCAACAACATTCATATCACTCGTACCTGTCTTCACTTTAAAGCGTGGCTTGCCACCTGTTTGCCTAATAGCGGTTCTAAATGCCCGAGTTAAAGCCGTATCTTTTTGACTTCGATAAGCAATTTCTTGTCCTGTTACAAGTACAGAAACGCTAGTATCTTCAAACTCAAAAGAAAAATCAGTAATTAAACGCTCGAGTGCTTCGGGGTTTAAGCTTGGTGGTAGTCGGTAGCCTATTACAGCGTTAGCCGTTTGTTCTAAGCCATCTGTTTTAGAGCTTATTTCTTGCAAGGCAATTTGCAGCGTATCAAAAATACCTGTTTTATCTTGATTGTAAGTTTCTGCGTGGTTTTTTAACTGATTCCAAATGCTAACCATGTCTTCAGCGGCAGTGCTACCTTGACCTGCTGAGTGAAAATTAGCCTTACTGAGTGTCCATTTGCTTACCAAACGACCTTTATAGCCTAACGTCATAGCGTCCCAGTTGCTGGGTTCACCAATAATAACAAGGTCAGGTTTCTCGTAACTACGAGCTGCGTAGCGAGCACCTTTGCTGCTAGGGGCTTCTTCTTCAGTAGCACCAATTAAGGTTAAGCTTATTTTGCTTTTAAATTCCTCAGAAAGTCTAGCAGCAGCAGCAACTGCGGTGCAAAAACTGCCTTTTGCGTCAACAGAGCCACGACCCCACAAGTCACCGTTTTCAACACGCACAGGAATGTCTCCTGCCACCGTATCAATATGCCCTAAAAAGACTATTTTTAAGTCACCATGACCCAATCTGCCAATGGCGCTGCCAGCTTCATCAACAAAAGCTTCATCACAAAAGCTTTGCATTTCAGCAACTAAATACTCAGCCACGGCCTGCTCTTGACCCGAAACACTAGGAATCGCAATAGCCTTCTTCAAAAACTCGAGTGCGTCATTCACAACTGCGTACTTTATCTTTATTGTCTTGCTTAGGTCAAAATTGTCTTGCTCAGGCCAAAAGCAAAGATGTACTGAGAGGCACTGATTTTATGCTTCGAGATGGATTCTCATAAATTAGAGGTTAAAACTTAGTTAGACTTAACTGTTATGTATATAGTTTATTTAGCTGTACTCCTTTTTATTTGGCGTTATTTGGCATGGTCACCTAGACCCTTAGTGGGTGTAAGTCGAAAAAGCCCACTTTTAGTAGGGCATAGAGGTGTTAGAGAACTAAAGCCAGAAAACACCGTAGAAGCCTTTCGTTTTGCTTTTGATTCAGGTCTTGACGGTATTGAGTGTGATGTGCAAAAACTTAAAGATGGCACGCTCATTCTTTACCATGACTTCAAAATGAACGACACTAAGCTCACCGATATGACCTTAGAGCAAGTCAAAGCATGCAAAGAACCCTACGCTTTACTGTCAGTCTTACTAGACATTGCCAAAGATTATAAGGGCACACTCTTAAATATAGAATTTAAAACAGCATCCTTTCAAACCAATAACCTTGAGCGAGATGTTTTAAAAGCGGTAAAAGAAGCGGCTTTAGAAGACAGGGTGATTTACTCGAGCTTTAATCCGTTTTCTCTTTTATATTTGCGGCTTAACAGCCCTAGTGCGCGTTTGGGTTTGCTTTATAGCCCCGACATGTCAAGCTTTCTGCGCAATGGTTTCTTGGCAGGTTGGCTGCATGTTGATGCGATTCATCCTCATGAATCACAAGTTAGTCTTGAGCTTATAGCTTATGCAAAGAAAAAAGCTTTGGTGATTAATACTTGGACAGTGAATGACCCAATGAGAATTTCTTGGCTGTATAAGCAAGAGCTTAACGCTATCATGGCTGACAATCCGCAGAACCTGCTTGAAGCGAGTGGTAAAGCTGTGACAAATCAGTACGAAGAGGTTGAAAAGCGTGAATCCGAAAATAAAATTAATTAGCGCAGGCCGAATTGAACTTTTTGAAGAGCGATTAAATGGTTTTCTTTCTAATTTGGCTGAAGGCATCATGATTGTTGATATTAAATTTTCAACAGCGGCACTAAGTTCTTCAGTTGAATACAGTGCTTTGGTGCATTATCAAGAAACAGCGGCTTGGGAATAAGTTTACATTTTTTGCTGTTTGCGCTTGAAGGCGTAAAGTTTCATAGTACTCACAGGATTGGTAGGCTAAACTAAGACTATGTCCGCAACTCTAATTGTAGCTGTCGATGATGATCTAGGCATATTGAAACTAACGCAAGTTAGTCTTGAGAGTGCAGGGTACAGCGTCTTAGCGTATGACAACCCTTACGATGCACTTGATGAACTCAAAGAGGGCTTACGCCCAGATGTCATTGTCAGTGATATTACCATGCCTGCTTTAGATGGTTTTGGCTTCTATCAAAAGGTCCGAGATATTAATGAACTGCGTAGTGTACCTTTCTTATTCTTAACGGCACTTAATGACCGTAGCAATATTCGTAGAGGTATGACCCTAGGTGCTGATGATTATCTCACCAAACCGTTTGCCAGAGAAGAACTTGTTGAAGCTGTCGAAGTAAGACTAAAACGCATTGCTGAACTCAGACGCCCTGTTGAAGGCATGGTACGAGCTCGAGCTTTGGGTGCGCCTATGGTTGAACAAAATGGTGAGCGTTTAGATTGGGATTCTTTAAAAGCTTTAGAGCTTCTTTTTTACTTACTCGAGCACCGTAATGGTGTTACTACCTTTGAGGTGGCTGAGGCACTTTGGCCGGGTAAAACTGAGTCTAAGGCGAGTAGTAGTTTTCATACGACTTTATATAGATTACGTAAAGCCATGGGTGGTGAACTCATTGAGTCTGCCAATCGTCGTTATTATTTACACAGTAAATTCCGTATTGAGTACGATATTGATCAGTATCGTCAAATGAGTGTAAAAGCTAAGGAAAGTAATCGCTTACTAGATTACAGCCGAGCTATTGACTTATATAGAGGTGACTTCTTACTAGGCTTTGATTCTACTTGGATTGAAGATGCCAGACTAAGTATTCACGCTGATCACTTAACGTTACTTCAGTCAGCTGCAGAAACTGCCTTTGAACTAAATGAATTAGAAGCAGCGACCCGCTTCTTTCAACTCATGACAGAGCATGAACCCTTTAGCGAAACTGC
>CAYGTA010000482.1:0-3677 GCA_964352605.1 uncultured bacterium
AGGACAGATCTACTTTTACACAGAAACAGATGAATACTTACTTCAGCAAGTGAGTCCTTCCTCAGGTGGCTTGGGTATGAATATGCCGAATCCTTTAGGGAACTAAGTCATAATTTAATAGGCAAGATAAACGTAAAAGTAGTTAAAGAGTAAAACAGGTTTTTAAGGCCTGTTTTATTTATTTTTCTGTTGAGAAGTTTTCTAAAGCTTTCAGACACAAATCAACCAGAATAAAGCTGTAAATTAGAACAGCCACGATTTGCCTCACTAGAGAAACTCGAGTAACTATAGTGATCTTACATTGATTTACAACCCACCAAAAAATTTATTTAGATACCGTTTTTACAAGAGGAGGGTGACAAATAGCGCAGGGTTTGTCGCAGAGTGAGTGTTCATATTCGACCATACATGGGTTCACTGAACCCTGATAATGTCTTGAGTTATGACGGTTCAGCAGCAGGGATTTACTCTTTGATATATGATATATGTTTTAATGCGCCATGCTAAATTCAAAGGAAGCTAAACAAGTAAGTCATATTCTTCCGCACACGCATTGGGATCGTGAGTGGTACAAAACGTTTCAACAATTCCGAATTCGTTTGGTGCGCCTTATTGATCGACTCTTAGATATTCTGGCTGAAGATGAAACGTATGGGCATTTTATGTTAGATGGTCAAACACGTCTACTAGAAGATTATTTAGAAATTCGTCCGGAGCGTAAAGAAGAAATAGCGCGACTTGTTCAAGAGGGTAGATTGTCTGTAGGACCTTGGTATGTCTTGCCTGACGAGTTTCTAGTATCTCCTGAGTCTTTGCTTCGCAACTTGATGTTAGGCGATGAGATTAGTCAGCGTTTTGGTGAAGCCATGTCGATTGGCTATGTTCCAGATTTATTTGGTCACATAGCTCAACTACCACAAATCTTGCAAGGTTTTAGCATGCAAACGGCCGTTTTGCGTCGTGGCTTAGGCAAAGAACCCCTTGAGTTATGGTGGGATGCACCTGATGGAAGTCGGGTATTGATTTGTTATTTGCGTAATGGCTATGACAATGCCACACGTTTACCCATGACAAATGCTAAGGCTTTTGTTCACGCTATAAATATAGCTTCTGAGCGTCTAGTTCCTCACTCGGTAAGTAAACAAATCTTACTCATGGCAGGCAATGATCACCAAGAGCCAGACCCTAGACTCCCTAATTTAATTCGTTACGCCAACAAAAAAGATGAATCTGAGGGTCTTTTAAGGCATAGCTCTTTACCTGATTATGTAGCTAGCGTTTATGAAGCGATTAAAGATCAAAATCTTTTAAGCATTACGGGTGAATTACGTGATCCAGAAATACACCATTTGTTACCCGGTGTGCTTTCCGCAAGAATGTGGATTAAACAGCGTAACGATGCGGTAGAAACCTTACTCCTTCGCTGGACAGAACCTTTTGCCGCTTGGGCAGAGCTTCTTGAAGGAAGTATGACCCCTTCGGCTTCTCATACGCATCTTTCAGGACATGAAACATTAGCATTTATACCTAATAATCTGCCACTCATAGGTCAAGCATGGCGTCTTTTGCTTGACAATCATCCTCATGATTCAATCTGTGGTTGTAGCGTAGATCAGGTGCACAGAGAGATGGCTTTTCGTTTTGACCAGAGTGAACAAATCGCGGAAGAAATAAGCCAACTAAGTTTAAGAACGATAGCTAAGCATGTAAATACCTTAAGCCTATTACCCGAAGATGGCTCAGAAGTGAATGTTCAGCCACTACTTATTTTCAACCCAACAGACGGTCCGCGAAGCGACCTAGTAACAATTCAGATTTGCCTTCCTGAACTAGAGACTCAAGGCTGGGAATTAGTCAATTCAGCGGGGCAAAGCCTACCTTATTCTGCTAGCACATCAAAACTCAGTGAAGAAGAACGCGTATTTTTTGATCAGAAATTAAGCCCAGAAGAATTTAGAAGTTACCTAAGTAGAGTGCGAGGTGGACGACTACTCGAGTTTGTAATTAATAAAATTCAGGTTGTTCGTAATGAGCCTGATATAGACTTAATTTTGCTTATCGGTAAGAACGGTGCACCTAATCGCGCGGAGGTTTCTAAAGCGCAAGCTAAGATTGAAGAGATCCAAGCCAATGGGGAGGTTGCACATTTCAACATTCGCGTTTTAATGGCTGAACTGAGTGAGTTAAGCTTTGTTGCTAAAGACCTTCCTGCTTATGGCTTTGAAACCTTTGCTATGCGACCAGCACGAACTCAAGTTGCAAAAACACAGGTGTCAGAGACTAACGCTGACAGTTATTCAATAGAAAATGATCTTTTTTTAATAGAGGTAGACCCCAAATATGGCACCTTTTCACTTACAGATAAGCGCACGGAAACCAAATATACAGGTTTGAATAAGTTTGTTGATGGTGGTGATCGAGGTGATACCTATAATTACTGTGAGCCTGAGCAAGATGAACTAATTAGCTTGCCAATTGAAGTAAAGATACAGCTCTTAAAACAAGATGCCGTTCAACAGGTTTTAGAGATTCATCAGCATTATCTATTGCCCGTTTCACTAGCTGATGATAGAGCAAAACGCTCTGAAGAAACTGCGAGTTTAAGCATAATTAGTAGAGTTAATATGTTTACAGCTGTGCCTCGAATTGATATTGAAACAAATGTGGATAATAAGATTGAAGATCACCGTTTGCGGGTTCATTTTCCACTACATTCAAGCTCACCGCTAGCGCACAACGAAACCCACTTTCATGTTGCAAAGCGACCCTTACCTTCACTCAATCCTGACCTAGATACCAGTGACTGGAAAGAACAACCCATGCCTACGCTACCCCAGAGAGGTTGGGCTTCTTTAAGTGATGGTCAACATGGATTCATGATTGCCAATAAGGGCTTACCAGAACTCGAGTTTATTTCAGATGGTGAAAAAACAAGTATTGCTTTAACTTTGTTGCGTTCTGTTGGTTGGTTATCGCGAGATGATATTCATTGTAGGCAGGGTCGGGCAGGGTCGTTAATTATGACACCTGAAGCGCAGTGCCTTGAGCCTTACACTTTTCATTACAGTATCATTCCGCATGAGGGAGATTGGCAGCAAGTTGCTCCGCTAGCTGAAGCTTTCCGTGCACCCCTTCGGGCAGTTAGTAGTGACATTCAGGCAGGTAACTTAGCTTCAAAAGCAAGCCTCATGCATGTTGAACCAGCAAGTTTTGTTTTAAGTACAGTTAAGCAACCACAAGATACGACTGGGAAAGGCTTGATTGTGCGTGGTGTAAATATGAGTGATGAGCCAATAACAGTTTGTTTGCGTCCTGGGCAAGTCTTTGAAAAAGCTTTTTTTACCAACCTTAATGAAGTTACAAAGGAGTCTTTAGAAGTTGCTTTAGATGGCAGTGTTAGCTTCGCGGTAAATGGCTGGCAAATAGTGACTGTTAAATTTGAGAATACTAAAAGGAACTGAAACCTTTTGTAACGATTGCGTCTAAGGTTTTTGGTGGGCTTGGTGGACGAATCTTTTGTCAAACAGCCTATTCCTAATCTCTGGTTGAGTTCGGTGGATGCGTCAAAGGCCGCGAGGTAACTGTTGCATATAGCCTTTTTTCTAAGGGAAAGATGACTTTACAGAAAGAACTTTTGGCTTTCGACTTCAAAAAATAATTAAAGCAATGCTATCTAC
>CAYGTA010000483.1:0-3659 GCA_964352605.1 uncultured bacterium
GGTTTGTTTTTACTCCCCCGGGTCGCACGAATGGTCTGATGGTGCAACCATTCGTAGAAATGCTATTAGTAGCTTGATTGGCATAGCATTTATTCTTATTCTCTTAATTTAACAAGGAGACTTCACACTTATTAGCTAGGGATTAAGCTGGTCAACTAAATGACTCTGAAATCACGCATTAAAATACCTATTTAATGTCGCTAAGACTTGAGGAAAAAGCCTGCACGCCGCATCGCTTTATTATTCGTAGGTTCGTTTGTTCAGGTAGTATTTTTTAAAGCTTTCATCAATTTCAAAACGCTCCATAAACCCTGTATTTCTTGTGACTTTATGACAGAGTCCCCAACGTAAACCTTCAAGCGGATTATCATTATGATTAGGCGTGCGGTATAAACCAAGAGCTTCAGGGGCTCCTTTTATAACGGCTTCTATTTCGAAGTTAATTCCATCTGCCGCCCACTGAATCGTATTCTTCTCAGGCCCATCTGTCGTTAGTAAGGCTGCAATACCATCGTTATAATGCCACACACAAACTTCATGACCAGAATTTGTAATCGGGTTATAGTCACTTTTAATATAAGGACCTTCTATAGTATTGGCAATTGCTACACCCCACTTGGTTTCACGACCTCCAAAAAACATTTCTTCACCCATTGGTTCACCCTTATAGTAAAGATAAAATTTGTCTCTATAAACCATCAGGCAAGGATCATGGGTTTTATGACTGTCAAAACTCCCTTTTTTCTTAACCAAAAAGCGGTTATCTTCTTCACCTAGCCATTCACCATCGTTACTTGGTTCTAATATAGGGCCGGGCAGTTTAGTCCAAGGGCCAGAAGGATCATCTGCTACAGCTATACTAACTTTTTCTTTTACCCTAACGACATAAGGATCTTCTACTACTTGATAAACGAGGTAGTACTTGCCTTGGTGCACTAAAACTTCTGGCGTAAAGACACTTCGTTCATCATAGCTTCCTTCAGCGCCCCTAGCTATTGCAAGGCTTTGTTCTTGCCAATGCCAGCCATCTTTTGAGATGGCATGCCAAATTTCAGCTTGATCCCAAGGAAACGTTTTTGCGCTAAAGTCACCCGTACCAAAACCATGACCCAAGCCTGTCGAGCGGGTATACCAAACATGATAAGTATCAGCTACTTTTATAACAGCACTAGGGTCACGCCGAATCATGCCTTCTTTCACTTCAGCCAAATCCCCTGTTATAGCTTTGCTTCTGATTTCACAGAACCATTCAGGGCCTTTATTAAAGTTCAAAGCTCGTTTTGAAGCAGCACTAAGTTTTTTGATAATTAACTCCTTGTATCTCTCAAAAAGGATTTGAAGCAGCCCATTACTTCTCTTAACAGGCAGCCATCTCCTACTTATCTTAATCCAATGCACAGGTAAGTAAAAAAAAGCTACTTCAGGCAAATTAAACCTACACGATTAAAAGTAGAGCTTCTAATGAACATCTTCTAAGAAGAAATAGTATTTCCACAAATGGCTGAACCAGCAAACTATCCATACGACCACTGAACAAAATTAAGGATCAGGGTCTTGTAATACTCGTAAAAAACTCAGCAGCTGGTGCAAGGTCTATTGGAACTGCTAAAAAGAATCAGATTCATGCTCTCTAAAGTCCCAAGCTACAATAGATTCCCGTAATTCAATATGTGAGGGCATAAATGCGATAAGAGTAAGGTGCAATATAGATAAGGGTAATGTAGGTGCCAAAAGCCAAACAGCGTTAACCCAGCAGCAAAAATTTAATCAGCCTTAACCCCTACCCTAAAAATTTATTTGAAGGATTCAATGTCGCACGTAAACCTTAGTCAAGTGATGTCTTAATCGGAAGAAGTATTTCTAAAAAACTTCACTGATATGAGTGTCATCACGACAAGTAGGATAAAGATGGGACCCCAATAGAATGTCCAAAAGAATCGTGTTAGTGCGGTCCAGCCTTGGCTCTCGACCGCGTCACCGCCTAACCCATCTCGAACAATCCACATCAAAACCCCACATATGCCCCAAACTATGAGAGCTGCAGTCAGAAGATTTCGGATCGTCTTACGCAAAGTTATCATTGTATCGGTTTAATCTTAACAAAGATTAAACCCTTCACGCTTTAATTTACACCGACCTTTGAAGATGTATAGCCTTTTGCATTTAAAAGGTTTACAGTGTTTTAAATGCCGAACTAGCTGAGTAAAAATAGAAGTACTAAGTCGATGCTGTGTTTAGCCTGAAAGCTGCTATGGTAGCTAGAATCATTAGCTCTTTGCGCTAGATAAGTCTCAGGTCTAAAGTCGATGTAGCTAGTTACCCAAAGACATCTATCAACAGAGAGATGGCCCGCAAGCTTAGAACAACATCTTAAATAAGCTATGACCATGGTCTTGGGTTAAAAACACCATGCTGAATACAGTGTCACGCCTTAATTTAATAGCCAAAGGGAGCTTAAACATGAAGAAGATAATTCATTGCCTGCTCCTCTTGTACCGCAATAATTTTAAGGAGTTGTGATACTTGGTAAATAAAGTCAATATTTTTTGATTTAGCTGCCTGCTCAAGCAAGTTTGCAACTTCAGTCCAACTTAGTGCCGTTTCGGTAAAAAGCTCATAAGCCTTCGCTATTTCATTGTGCCTAAGCAACTCAAAACTCTCTTTTAAAAAATCGCGGTATAGATTGCGAAACAATGCGCCGCCCGTGCCGCCTTTTTCCATAATCATTGCAGTAGTCCTAAAATCACGTTCAATATTTTGACTGCGCTTAAACCATTTTGGGAATTCATCACTTGCTTTTGCAATTCCTTTCACACCAATGTTTTTAATGGGTGGATTAAGAAAAGTCACCGCATTTTGTCGTAATGATGTTTTAACTGCCAAAGCAAGATCAAAATCGTTTACTGTTTTGGTAAGCGTGTAGCTAAGATTCTTTGATGCCATAGCAGCTTTTTCGCTGCGAGCTTTTGCAAGGCTTTCTAAAGATGTTCTTACCAAACTTCCCTGCTGAGAGGTATCTACCAAGTAAGCAAAGGTGTCATTGTAGCCGTACATAGCAACGTAGTGACCTGCAAAATGGATGGGGTTTGAAAAATACTCAAGATGATAACAATCAAGCTTTAACCCGACCGCTTTCCCTTCAGCTAGAGGAGTTTGAACATTTTGCCAGGCTTTTTTAAGTGAACTTGTTTCTTTTACCTCTAAATGCACAGGAAGCTTTTTAAGCAGATTCTGAGTTAACGCATCTGGTTTCACCCTACCGCCAATAAAAGGAAAGTCCATTGCTTTCATATCCCAATAAAGAAACCCAAGTCCTTCTCCAAGCCCAAATAACATAGGCTCCGAAAAGGAGTACCCCAATTGCTTGAGTAAACTTCCTGTTGCCGTGGTTTCACAATGTTGGCCGATAAAAGGCTTAAAATCTTCAAGGATCAAAGTGCCATCCTTCCTTTAATGTAACTCGAGCTAGCTAAAGCTTGGTATTAGCTTAACTTTTTGCTGTGACAGCCTTATGTCAGCAGGTTTTTAAGAGCCACCGAAGTCAACTATCTTAGGTTTTAGCTCAGGGCTAGTGAAGGGGCGTATTTTTGTTCTAAGAGCCTAAAAACATTAGATTACATTGTCAGACTTTTTACGGTATACGATACCCAAAGTTATAC
>CAYGTA010000484.1:0-3648 GCA_964352605.1 uncultured bacterium
TCAACGATCCAAGATCGCGTTTACTTTATTAATAAAGTAAACGGAAATAGTATAAAAACAGATCTACTAGGTTGATGGTGTGTTTTACTTGAAAGCTTCTATAATAATGGGTTAATCATTGTTGCCGAGGGCAATGGCTTGCTTTAACACAGCGTCAAACATCTCTTTTGTTAGTTTACCTGTATTGGTATTTTGAAAACTCACATGATAGCTGTTAAGCATAGGTAAGGCATTTTCAAAGCTATGAAGCGCACCATGTTTAAAGGCATAGTTCTTCTTGACAAGCTTATGCCCCCTAGCTAAAAGCAAATCAAGATAAGCGTTATGGGCAATGCTACCTAAAGCCAAAACCAGCTTTAGTTTTTTTAAGCCTCTAAAGTCATACTCGAGCCAGTGCTGACAGTTATTCAGTTCAGTGCGGCTGGGTTTATTAGCAGGGGGTACGCAGCGGCAGGCTGCCGTTATCCAAAGATACTTTAAGCGCATGCCATCATCTTGACTTATAGACTGAGCTTGTGAGGCCAAACCAACCCTGTGTAAAGCTGGGTATAAAAAGTCGCCACTCGCGTCGCCTGTAAACATGCGACCTGTACGGTTACTACCATGAGCACCGGGTGCTAAGCCAAGCAAAAGAATGGATGCGTTTTTATCTCCAAAACCTGCAACAGGTTTACCCCAGTAAGATTCAGTCGCGTAGGCATGACGCAACATTCGTTCACGCTTAGCAACAGCCACACGATGCTCAGCTAGACGCGGGCAAAACTGGCAGTTGCTAAGCGCTTCAGGGAAGGCGTCAAACACGCTTTAAGATTTCAGGGCTTTATTTATTCGCTCTAAAGCTTCTGTCAAAATACCTCTTGAAGTGGCTAGGTTAAGACGTAAAAAGCCAGCACCTGTAGGGCCAAACCAAGCCCCATCATTCATAGCTACTTTCGCTTTTTCTAAGGCAAACGCTTCAGCATTTTCAAATTCATAATGTTTAAAGTCAAGCCAAGCAAGGTAAGTGGCTTCAGGCTTGGTATAGCGCACTTCAGGTAGTTCTTTAGCAAGATAGTCAGCTACAAAGTTTCGGTTGGCTTCAAGGTAACTAAGGGTGTTGTTTAACCAATCATCGCCATGCTTGAAAGCAGCAAGGGTCGCAGCCTGCGCCATAGAATTGGGTTGACCCATTAAGCCACCCGCAATGCCATTAAAAGCTGCTAGCAGTTGCGGGTTTTGTGAGGCAAAAAAGCCAATCTTCAAACCTGCAATATTAAATGTTTTAGTAGGTCCAAACACCGTAACGGTACGTTGAGCAATCTCGTCATTAATAGATGCAAATGGAATATGCTTTGATTCACTAAAGACCAAATCACTATGCAGCTCGTCACTAATAACCCACAAGCGATGCTTTAACGCAAACGCAGCAAGAAGCTCGAGTTCTTCACGTGTGAACGCTCTGCCAATGGGGTTATGAGGTTGGCAGAGCATAAGAATGCGAGTGGCTGGCGTAACGGCTGCTTCCATGGCGTCCATGTCAAAAATATAGTTGCCGTTTTCTTGTACAAAAGGTACACGTACGCCTTTGCGCCCTGTTTTCTCTACAGCCATCGTTATGGGGCCGTAAACTGGGCAAGGAATGATAACTTCATCGCCTGCACTGCTAAGCGCCATAACACTCATGTATAGAGCTGGCACAATGCCATTTATAAGGGTTAAATCTTCAGGCTTTATGTGCCAATTATGTTTGTTCTTTAAGCGCTCTAAAGTAGCTTCTTTTAAGCCTGCTAAGCCGTCCTTAGCTGGGTAACCAAAGTTATTGGTATCAATATGGTTTCGTAAGGCATCTTTAATGACATCTGCAATAGGGAAGTCCATATCGGCTACCCATAAAGGTAGAACATCATCAGGATGAAAATGCCATTTTGCGCAGTCTTTTTGTCTAAGTTGGGCTTCTGTTAAGGAATCAAAACGTTCATGTTGAGTCATGCGCCTAAGTCTAACGTATTTTCTTACAGAGCAATTGTTCATAGTCTAAGAAATAAGCTAAAAGCAGTCAAACTTGACCAAGCAAAAGCCAAACAAGCTGATATACTAGAGACTATGTATGACTTTTTGTTGCAACTACAAAACTGGCGTTTCATGGAGATTAGCTTCATTGCAGCTGTTGCACTCATCTTAATTGACTATTTCTTTCCAGTGGATTTTCCTGCTTATATTGGCTACTTCTTATTTGCTGTCGGTATGTTCTTTGCTATGCCGTTTGGCTTTTTGTTTAGCGTGTTATTTGCCATTGGCTTATTTGCCCTTTTATTAGCCATGCACGCCATTTGGTTCAGTCGTTTTCTTACCAATTCACCTGGGCTTGACTAAAGTGCTTAAACCGTGCGCAGCACTGTAAGCATTCCTAGTTGGGCAAGCCATGTCATTTCTGACCTAACTGACATGGAGCGAAAACCGCATGCTGTAGATGCTAGCAAAATCTCTAAATTTAGCCTTACTTTGCCAGATGATTGCTACTTTGAATACGCCTTTATAGATCAAGAGGGTGAAATAAAAGCAGACCCGCAAAATCTATTCACAGCAGACAACCCTTGGTACCCTAATGCCAGTGCGCTTATAGGGCCAAAGTATCAAGCTGACACTTTGCTAAATCCCAGCTTAAAAGCAGAAGGTAATGTCAAGCGTTTAAGACCTAGATCAGCAGCACTCAACGAAACAAGACGTATAATTTCCTACACACCCAAAGGCTTTGAAGCTAAAGCGCTACCTGTCATCTATGCACAAGACGGCGTAGCTTACTACCGCATAGCGCAACTCCCAGCCATACTCGAGCATCTTATTGCAGAAGGGTGTAGGCCTGCGCATTTGGTGTTTGTTGAGCCAAATGACCGAATGAGTGAGTACCGCTATAATGCTGATTACCGTAAGTTTATGATTGAGGAGTTGCTGCCTTTAATAGAATCAGAGCTTAACTGCTCCAATGAACGTATTCTTTTAGGGGCAAGTTTAGGTGCTTTGCTGAGTAGCACTTTAGCCCTTAAGCACCCTGACTTATTTCAAACGGTTCTTTCACAATCGGGCGCATTTTTGGGTAGCCCATCAGAACCTGATTTTTATACAGGTAAAAGCTCTTGGCTGCTGGATACCCTAAAGCAACAAACGCGTAATGAAACACGTTGGTATATAGATACAGGAAAAATAGAATGGCTTTATACCATTAATAAAGAAGTTGCTGAGCTTCTTAAAGAAAAAAACTATGAGGTGGCTTATGCTGAGAGAAATGCCGGTCATAACTGGCTGAATTGGCGTAACGGTATTGCTAACGCGCTTAGATTTGCTTTAACCTAGCTAAGCTAAATAAAAATTCAGTTAAGCTTCAAAATTTGTAAGCCTGAAGGAAATGACATGAGTCATAAGCTTGCTACACTCTTTTAGAACCTTGTTTAATAAGCCTTCGCACCCCGCTGCCCCCTCGCGAAGGCCTTGCAAGGTTCTTTTTATGCTTCTAAGTCAAGTTAGGCATACACTGTACCTTGCAACATAATACTAAGCTGAATTATAAATGTCGCACTGCTTTATAATTCCGACCTTGCCGACGTAGTCGAGACAGCTTTGGGGAGTAAGCTCTGACTCACTCAGTCTTAAGACACGATTAAATCAGTTTAG
>CAYGTA010000485.1:0-3640 GCA_964352605.1 uncultured bacterium
CAACGGTCCAAGACCGCGTTTAGTTCCTTAAAGAACTAAACGGAAATGGTATTAGTTGTTCTGCGTGGTGAAAGTATGGCTTCGGAGCGTGTCGGCATCTTAAAAGGTTTGAAAGGAGATTGAGCGTGGCAAAATTAAAAGGTGGGGTGTTGGGCTTTGGCAACATTGGTCAGAAGCTGACGACTTACATTAATGAACAAAAGTCAGATGTAGCTCAGATTGTGGCTGCTTGCGATGTTGCGCAAGCTCAGCTTGATTTAGCTAAAGATAAATTTAAATTACGAACAACATTATCTGCAGCTGAACTCATGGCTATGGAGCTAGATTTTGTGTTGGTTCTTTCTTCAAATCATGCTCATGCTGACCATGTGATGCTGGCAGCAGAGCAGGGCAAACACATCTTTTGCGAAAAACCTATTTCTTTAGATTTAGCCGAAGCTGACCGCATGATTGAGGCTGTTGAAAATGCTGGCGTTATAAATGTAGTTAACTACTCCATGCGCTATATTGACGGTTATCTTAAGTTTAAAGAGATAGCTGAACAAGGAAAATTGGGTCAAATTTTGTCGGTATGGCATTTTATGACCCGTGGTTTTGGCCTTTATGAAGCGGGTGCACGGCACTGGGCTGTCACGCAACCAGAGCGTTCAGGTGGCTGGACAGTACACCATGCTTGCCACAGTATTGACTTTTTGTATTGGATTAATGGCCCTATTGCTAAAGCTTACTGCAACACACAAAGCACCCTGCCCGATAAAAGCTCAGAAGAAGTTCTAGTGGCTAACCTGACCTTTGCCAATGGCGCTATAGGCATGGTAGGCGATTCGACTTGCATTATTCGTGAGCATCACACAGGTATTATTGGTACGAAAGGTTCACTGCTAATGACAGGTGAACATGAACATACCGTCATGCGGCTTCATCTTGAAGGTGAAAAAGAAGAACAACTCATTCCGGCAATAGACAGCAAGCGACCTGGCGGCGGCATTGACCATTTTTTAGAGTGCATTCAGCAAGAAAAACCGTCACCTAATTCTCTCAAACAAGCTAGGCACTCGCTAGCAGTTGCCTTAGCCATGCAAAACTCAGCACGCACAGGGCAAGTTGTGGGCATTGATTAAGCCACAGCTTAGGTTTAGAGTTCACAAGAAAGATGCAAAGTGTTATGGCTAAAAAGGAAAGCAAGCAGGCAATACTCGAGCCACGCGTTGTTATTATTACGGATTTTCCGCCTATCGATGTTTTACCGGGTAAGACCTTTAAACAAGGTGAGCCAGCTGAAAACTACTCTGACCCAGATGATGTTCAGTCCTTAATTCGACTTCTTCTTTATGCTAATGAGCTAGCTATTGAAGCGCTCATTGCGTCAGCAGGTACGCTGGCGAATATTGCACGCAAAAAGAACATTCTGGATGTACTAGATGTCTATGAACAGGTGCAACCTAAGTTGCTTAAGCATGACGCTAGGTATCCGACAGCAGCTGCCCTGCGTGAAACGACTTGGCAGGGGCTTGATGGCGCTTGGGGTTCACCTTATTTTAGAGTTGAAGGTACGCCCTTAGACGACTTGATTGGTGAAGGGAAAGATACTGAAGCTTCAGAGGCAATCATCCGAGTTGTAGATAAAAAAGATAAAAGACCCGTCTGGGTTTGCGTTTGGGGGGGAACTTGCGAGCTAGCTCAAGCCATCTGGAAAGTACAGCATAGTAGAGATAAAAAAGCGTTTCAAAGTTTCTTGAGTAAACTGAGAATTTACGCAATTTGCAGACAAGACAATACAACAGACTGGCTGCTTAATAGCTTTCCTGAGTTGTTCTTCATACTTTCAGAAACTAACTACAAGGGAATGATGTGGCATGCGTCTGGTTCTGACCCAACTTTGTCAAATCTAGACTGGATTACTGAAAATCTACTGCAGGAACATGGGCCACTAGGGGCAGCTTATCCACGAAGTGGCTGGGATCATGAAACGCCAGGGGTCTGTGAAGGAGATACACCGTCGTACTTGCATTTACTTAGTGCTATACGTGGCATAAACAATCCTGAGAAACCTAGTGAAGCTGGTTGGGGTGGCAAATTTACGCAGCCAGACCCACAAAAAAATCATTGGTTTGACGACCCCATAGGTCCAAAAGCAGTCTATCAGTGGCGCGCCGATGTTCAAGCAGACTTCAAACGTCGTGCTGACTGGATGCTGCCTTAAAAAGGAGTGCAACGGAATCAGCGGCAGTTTGAACATCCTCCATAATTAAAACCCAGTCATTGCCCCTACCAGAACTTGGTGGGGCAAACGTTTGAAAAGAAGCATTTGAACCCGTGTGAATATCATAACTACAACCATAACGTGGATCAAACCAACTACCTTTAACTCGTGTTGCCTTGAGTACCCGCCTGTCTACCGTAAACGCTTCACCTCGAGGTGAGTAGATGAAAGCAAAACTACCATCTTTCGCAACTAGCGCTCTGACTTTTGCGCCCCCATGACTGGGTGCATCTAGTAGCATATCTGGTGCGGGGAGCAGGTCTTGAAAAGCGCGTGATTCAAACAAACGCCTTAAATGACCCATTTGAAATGCGCCCGCATGATCTAGCGATTCGTACCAGGGAATATGCGCCCAAATGATAGAGTCATGCTTTGCTGACCACATTTGCCAGATGCAATTGTGCCCATAAGTATGACCACAGGCTCCTGCCATGAGTGCCCAGTAAGCAGCCTGACGAACATCATAGTCGTCAAAACGATCATGGCGTGCATAATCTTTATTGTAAAAACCCACCGGCATGGTTTCATACCTTGGTTCACCGTCCAGCGTGGGTTTAGCAGGCTCGAGTGCGTAATCATGCTCTACAAATAAACCGTTATCATGATCATGAGCAGCGTGTGATGACTGACTCATGTTGAAGTCGAGCCAAGCTGCATTGTGTAGCATTTCAGCGGAACGTCCGGGGCCACGTGGGTGAAAGGTGATTAGGTTTCTGCCTTTATCGCCTTCTTTTATGCCAAGCGCCATGGCTTCTATAATGGCTGCCTCTTGCTCATTTTCTATATCTTGATCGCCCCCTAAAATCCAGATGATTGCTTTGTTGCGGTAGCGTTCCCCTAAAAAATGACCATAGCTAAAAGCATTTTCAGGGTTAAAAATAGCATTGTTTTGTTCAGCTAGCTTCCAGTGTGAACCCCAAGTTGGTAGCAGGCCAATAAACATGCCTAAAGCCTCAGTGTAGTCAACAATCTCATCTACATGCCTAAAATAACGTTCATTGGGTTTGCTTGGATCGTTATTGCTTAGTGGAATGTCACCGTTAGCATTAGGAACATCTAAACCACCTAATTGGGCAAGGGCAACTGCCTGAATCACGGTGAAACCTTTTGCCGCACGGTTATCAAGATAATGCTGAGCCTCGGTTAAGCTAAGGCGGTGAAACAACTCCCAAGCGGTATCAGCAAGATAGAAAAAAGCTGTGCCGTCATCAAACTCTAAATAACGCTTGTTAGCTGCAACTCTAAGCTTACCTTGTTTGTTTTCAAATTTGTTTAACTGCATAAAACTGCTCCTATGGTGTGTAAATTTATCTTCGCAACGTAGTTATACCAAGTCCGAAAAGGTACTTCATAAACTCTTACAGAGTTGATTACGTC
>CAYGTA010000486.1:0-3636 GCA_964352605.1 uncultured bacterium
GGGGGCACATCTGCGTAGTCTCGTCCCCACGCAACGCTTATGTGTTGATCTAAGGCTATTAGGTTATTGGTGGGGTCAAAGTCAAGCCAACCAAAGTTGGGGATGTAAACAGCAAGCCATGCATGAGAAGCATCCACACCTTGTAATTTTTCTTGTCCTGGTGGGGGTAGCGTTTCTAAGTAACCACTAACATAACGGCAGGCTAAACCCATGCTTCTTACGCAGGCAATCATAAAGTGACTGTAGTCTTGGCAGACACCTGTCATGGTTTTAGCTACAGTTGTTAAGGGCGTTGTTACCGTGGTTACGCCTGGCTTAAAGGTAAAGTCAGCATAAATGCGGTTCATAAGGTCATAAACTGCGTCAAAGAGTCCTTCAAACTTAACAAACGAAGGCTGCGCATAGCTGTTTACGTTAGCTAAGAAAGGTACTAAGCTCGAGCTTAGGCTAAGTTGTGTTTGCTCTGCTGTTTGGCCGTTTTTTGCGTTTTGCCATGTTTCTTGATTGAGTTTTGTTTTCAGGTATGCAATAACGTCATTTTTAGCTATTTGGACTTCTCTTGTTACAAGGCTGCTGCTACTTACGCTCATGGTTTTATGGTTTCTGGTGAAATTAAAGTAGGTAACTTGGTTACCAAAGTAATCTTGTCTAGTTGTTTCATCTTGTGGTTCAGGCGTTATGGTTAAACGGCTGTCTAAGCACTGTTGTTTTACTAAGGCATTTTCGAACGAGCGGGGGGTTAGTTTTGCTTCGTTGTAAGCAAGGCTAACTGCGTCATGATAACGGTATTCGGTTAGGTGTTTAATACTGAAAGTAATACTTTTCATTATGAGCTTAAAGGACGTGCTTTGTTGTTGAGTTGATGAGACTGCAATGTATGGCTAAAGTATCGCTCAGTTAAAGCGTTTGCGTAACCATCTAGTAAGTAAATAAGGTTATTAAGTAAGCTTTCAAGCTGCTTACGCTCGAGTTTTTCGTTGGCTTGGCTTAGTTCAATGCTATCGGCAAGTCTTAATTTGGTGCTGGCTTCTAATATACATTTTTCAGCTTGACTTAAAGGATAACGCTGCTTGCTCTGAGGTAACTGAAGCAAATGTTTTTCTAGCGTTTTGAGTTGAAAGGCTAGGGCTCGCGGGTTGTATTCGTCAAACAAGATGAGTTCTAATGCGTAGCTCAAGTTTAGTTGACTACGGTAGTTTCTTCGGTAGGTAATTATGTTCTCGCTTACGCTTAAGAGCTTTTCGAGCAGGTTGTTCACTTCTGTTTCTTTTATAGCGCCACTTAAGCTACTGTTTATGAGTTTTGCAATGAGTTTTGCGCGTTCAAGGCGTCTTCCCATATCTAAAAAGCGCCACCCTAAGCCTTGACTCATGCTTTCTGCGTTGAGTCCTGAAAAAGCCATAAGACTAGTAATATAAGTGTTTAGTGGGGTTTTTAGATCTTCTAAACTGAGGTCTTTTTGTTTGGCGAAGTCTTGCCATAATTCTTCGGTTGAAACAAGTACACGCCAGCTGTCACTTGACCATGCACTTTTGGTTGCATAAGCAGCGTTGAGCATGCTCGCTAAGGTATTGTGCAAACTACCTACACGGTTTTTATCTAAGCATAAACTTAGCAACTCTGTTTTTACATCTAGTGCTTTTTTGCTTGCCTCTTCACTCCCAAAACTTTGACCCGCTTGTGACACGCTAGCTAAAGCATTAAGTAAATTAACAAGTACTTTTTCTTCAACCGCGTTTGTTTCACTATCTGTCAAAAGGTCAATCAGTAAGCGCAAAAGTCTAGCAACCGCTTCACTACGCTCTGCGTAACGCCCCACCCAAAACAAATTATCAGCCGTACGGCTAGCTAAAGCAGATGGATGTAAATCTCGACCCACTGAAGGCTGCGTATTCCATAGGCTCTGGTGGGCTTGCAGATTGCTCCCTAAAACCCAAGTATCTTTACTCATACTGCCCATACGGTTATTAATAATCATGTTGCCTTTTTCAACCGAACTACGACTTAAACCACCCGGCATAACACTAAAGCCATCCTCAAAAGCCACTGCAAAACCACGCAACAAAGTGTGCCTAGGCTCGAGTCTGCTGCTACCCTGCTGACTTATAAGTACAGGTGAGGTGGCATGCTCTAGAATCTCTTGACCTACAAACAAATGAGGCTCTGCTTTAATTTGAAGTTCAAGCTTAGCTAGGTCCGCTTGACTTAAGTGACTACCAAAAAGCGTTTGGCTTTTGTTTTTACGGTCAATACGCTTAATAACCAAGGTATTTAATCGACTGAGCACAAACTCGAGTTCTTTACTATGCCCACACCACCATGTTGCTACCGAATCAAGCATTAAGTCTTGCCCTAAAAGATGCTTAGCAATACGAGGTAAGAAAGGCAGCAAGCCAGGGTTTTCAAGCAAACTCGAGCCTAGTGAGTTGGCTATGACTACGTTGCCTCGACGGGCTGCTTCTAAGAGTCCGGGGGTGCCAAGTCGTGAGTCACCTCTTAATTCTAGGGGGTCACAGTAGTCATCATCTACCCGTCTAATAACAACATCTACTTGTTCTAAACCTTCTAGAGTTTTTAGGTAGACTTTGCCATTTCGAACGGCTAGGTCATCTCCTTGTACCAGCGTGTACCCCAAGTAAGAGGCTAGGTAGGCATGTTCAAAGTAAGTTTCACTATTTGAACCGGGGCTTAGTAAAACAATACTAGGGTTGCTTATTTGGCGTGGGCTTAAGGCCGCAAAGCTAGTTTGTGCATTTCTAAAGAACTTAGATAATCTAGTTATTTTATCTGCTTGAAAGAATTGCGGCAAAACAGCAGTCATGACTGTGCGATTTTCAAGGGCGTAGCCCATACCTGAAGGTACTTGCGTACGGTCACTCACCACCCAAAGTTTGCCATCCAAGCCACGAGCAAAATCGGTAGCAAAGAGGCTTAAGTTTGGTTTTAAGCCATGCACGGGCAACAAGTAGCCTCTATGCCCTAAAATGATTTCTGCAGGCACAAAGCCTTCTTTAATGAGGCTTTGTGGCCCGTAGCAATCTTCTAGAATGAGTTTAAATAGCTGCGCACGCTGCTCAATAGCAAGCTCAATCATGCCCCAGTCTGCTTCAGGAATGATATTAGGCATAATATCTAAGAGCCAGTCACGCTTTTGCTCAGCTGTTTCGGTATGCAAATTATAGGTCACACCATTGTCTTTAAGACGACGACGAATTTCCTGAATAGCACGCTCGAGTTTTTCTGGGCTGAGTTGGTTAAATTCTTGTATGAATGCTTGCCAGTGGGCTTTGGGGTGCTCTTGGTTTAAAAATTCATCAAAGTTAGATTGAGGGAAGTAGTTTTTAATCAGATTGTCATTTATGGTCATAGTACCCTCGGCATTAGGCGTTGTGCTTGTAACAAGTAATGCTTGGACCCTTTAGGGCGCTTCAAAGTTTGGCAAAGCTTTTGTAAAACTAAACGTCAGTCTAATACATACGTTCGTTTAAGTATAAGCTCAGACCTTAGGTCACTAGAGCTCTTTCTACACATTATGCATCCTATCTTTAGTTTTTCCAATCATTGTTTATGCCACGATGATTGGAAGCTTAGATTGTTGCAATGAATGCAGCAACTTATACTAAGCTGAATTATAAA
>CAYGTA010000487.1:0-3628 GCA_964352605.1 uncultured bacterium
CAGGTAATCAAAGCAGTCACAAGGCTACATTTCAAAAACAAATTACCGATCTAATTATTAGCGTCCATTCATCTTCCTCATCTCTCTAAAGGCTCATCTGGTTAGACTAAACAGGTGAAAAAACTTTTACTCCCACTCTTTTTACTCAGCCTCATATTTATAGGCTGCCTACCGCAAACAAACAGCAATATATTAGAATCACAAGATGCTGTTTTAGCAAGACAAACAGCAGATATTGCCTTTCACCGTATGGAAATAGGCAAACTCGAGCTGGGTACTTATAGCACTAATGTGCTTGTTGATCTTGACTTACCCCAAGGTATTCAGTGGACCCTTGTTAATTTTGGTGACGACAGTTACGAGCTTCGTTTTGCAACAGCCAAAATACCTAGTTTTGCTTGGCTAGTAAGCCCAGCAGGTGTTCGGCTAGAAACTGTGGAAAATTAGTCTTAAATAAAGCCTAAACATCGCTATTCTTAAGGCTGAGTGTTAAGACTTAAAGACAACCTCATACTTAGGTCTGACGTTACGAGTAAAACACTTTGCTAGGCTTAGCAAAGTGTATAAACTACCCCCAATAAAACTCGAGCTTTAGTTTGGTTTTTTGGGTGCTTTTCATAAAGGAGACATGATGAATAAACGCTTTACCTTGTTACTTACTATGCTCATGCTGTTAGTAAGTTCTAGTTTTGCCCAGACTTTAGAGAGTTTGGCGCCGGCTGATACGATTGTGAGTTTAGGGTTTTCATCTGAGAGTGAGTTTATTCAAACGCTTGATGATGATTTACATGCTTTAAATTGGATGAGCGCGTCTGATACCTTGACTAAGTTAGCTGATGTGCTTATGAGCACAGGTGAATTTAGAGATTTAGCTGACATGCTTGACATGATGAATGAAGCTAATGATGGTCAATCAGAAATGATGGATGAGCTTTACGCAGTTTGCCCTAGTGTTGAGGGTTTAATGCCTAAATTTGAAGACGTTAATGGGCATGTTCCTTTTGATGCGTTGTTAAGTGTAGGTATGAGTTCTTTTAATCCGCTTCCTTCCGTTACAGCTATTTTGGAGCTTGATGGTTCTTATGCTCCGCTTATGGTTGAGCTTCGTGAAACCCTCTTGGCTTGTGCTTTAGAGAGTGGTGAACTTGAAGTAAGTACGCTAGAGCAAGATGGCGTACTGCTCTATGTTTTAGGTGATGCGAGTGACTTACCGGTAGTTATTGGCAGTATGAATGAGTTCTTTTTTGCTGGTACCAATCCTGAAAGTTTACGTGGCATTATTCGTAAACTAAATGGTGGTAGCGAAGCTAGTTTTGCTGATGGTCGCTTAGCTCAAGAAATGATGACGCGTTTTGATCAGACTAATAATGACCTTAGTTTTAGTGTTGACTTAGCGCAACTTGCTGATCTTGCTGAAGGCTTTGCTGGTTTTGTTATTGATGGCCCTGAAACTGAGTATTTGGTTAATCGTGGTCTTGCTATGCTTCGCACGTTAGGTGGCGTGGCTGGTCAAATAACAGCTAGCCCTGAAGGTCTTATTTCAGAAGCTATTTGGACGATTAATCCTGATGGTGGCGACCCTGCTTTAGCTGACTATGTTCTTTGTGATACTTGTAATGTGTCTAGTCCTTTCTTAGCTGCTTCGGGCGCTGTGACTGTATCTAGTGTTCATATTCCTTGGCGTGAACTTTATGCTTACGCTGAAACTTGGACCAATGACTTAGAAGTCATTACAGGTGAAGACATTGATATTAAGCAAGCCTTAGCTGAAGAATTAGGTTTTGACTTAGATACGGCATTGTTTAACTGGTTAGGGTCTGATTTCCATACGGTAGTTTTAGAGCCTTTAAGTACTGACATTAATACTTTGTTTTATGGTCAACAGCAATATACTTTTGTGCCTGTCAGTTCTGTTGATGCGGCTAAAGCAGGTATTGCTGAATTACAAGAGTCTCTTTTCCCTGTAATTTATGAACTGATGGGCGAAATGGGTACGCCCAACGATTTTGCTGACGCGTTCTCTATGGGCATGTCAGGCATACCTTCTGAAGGCATGATAGCAGTACGCCCCTATGATTATAAGGGGACAGAAATCAACCGCGTTCAGTTCAGTATTAATAGCGATATTGGTTATGCTTTTGTAGGCAACTATTTAGTGCTTGGCTCAACTGCTAAAGCTGTTGAAACTGCGGTTGACACCTTTATGGGTGGACGCACCGTAATGAGTGACGCGCTTTATACTAACGTGCGTAATCGTGCTGATGTGCCTCAAAATACGACTAGCTTTGCTGTGAGTGAAGATCAAACAAGTGTTTATGCGCTTGGCAATTTACTCGAGGGTATGAGTCAGCCTTTAGCTTTTACTGTCATGACAGGTTTAGAAGCAAGTTTGTATAACGACTATGACGACTTCTTTTATGACGAATTTGATTTCGATGACGACTATGTTGAGCCTTACTACGCAGATATATTTGGTATTGAACCTGATGTAGCTGCGCCTGGCACCACTGAAGGTGTCATTGAAGAAGATGAGTTTGATAACCTTGGGTACTTAACTGACTTTTACTTGCTTTCAGATTTACAAGTAGGAGATGAAGTGACCATTACGGTATCTAGTGAAGACTTTGATACTTATATATGGCTTATTGACGCTTTTAGCGAAGAGTACCTAGATGAAAACGATGATTCCATGAACGGTATTATGGAGTCAGAACTCAGCTTTACTGTTGAGGATTTTAGTGAATACTGGATTGAAATTTCTAGTTACGAAGGTGACGGAACAGGCACCTATAACCTTACCGTAGACGTAACAGCAGCTAGCGACATGATGACTGACAGCACGACTGACGACATGAGCGATACTGCAGATATGAGCGACATGGATGATATGGACATGCAGGCTGAAACACCAAGCTTTGCTGAATTACTAGACTTATTTGACCTAGTTCCAGCCTCTGTTAATGTTATAGCTGATCACTTAAGCACAAGTGAAAGCTTTAGCACTATAGATGGCAACACTGTTTATAGTCGCAGTATTACCCGCATTCGCTGGTAAATCTAAGCATTAAAAAAGGATGGCGCTAAACACTTGCGTCATCCTCTTTTTTATGCACTTTAAGCAAACATGTCAAGTTGATCAAAATCAAATTGCGGTTCTTGATCTTGTATGCGAATAATCTGGTAGTAGGCTTCTCGATCTGCCAGCGCTTGGGTATTTACCATTAAGCCTGAGTTGTTGTGCCAAAGCCCTGTTTCTTCTTGATCTTGATACCAAATTTCTTTATCTAAAGGGTTCATCGTTTGCATCCTTTCTGATGATTTTTGAGTACTTATATTCGTTAACTTGATAGCGTGCCAATTAAGCATTTTCTTCTCCTTTTTTTTCTATCATTACTATGCCTTATAAGGTCTGAACAAAGCCTGAACAGTTGTTCCTTGTTAATAAGAAGTATGCATTATGGCTGTTATTTTTGCGTTATTTTTTAGAAATCATCCTTACACTAAGACAAAGATTTCAGTTAAGCTACTCCACAGAAGGTTTGTTACATACTGAATGGGTCTATCCGGACGCTTCACTCGGTACTTCGTGACACTCGCTTAAAAGCCTTTAGCCAGAAGAGTGTAGCGG
>CAYGTA010000488.1:0-3624 GCA_964352605.1 uncultured bacterium
AAAATGCCTTTATTTGAAGTCAAAGACTTAAAGAAAACATATACCATTGGTGATGTCAAAACCCATGCATTACAAGGCGTAAATTTAAAGATTGAAAAGGGTGAATTCACAGCTATAGCAGGGCCTTCTGGTAGCGGTAAAAGTACACTTCTACACCTAATGGGCGGGCTAGATAAACCAAGCGCAGGTGAAATTTACCTAAATAACAAACGCATAGACCAACTAAGCAAAGTTGAAGGCGCAGCTGTCCGCTTAGACCAACTAGGCTACGTTTTTCAAGCCTACAACCTAATACCTGTACTCACTGCTCTAGAAAATGCTGCTTTTGTCTTAGAGTTACAAGGCATGAACAAAAAAGAACGCGAAGCCAAAGCACTCGAGTCTCTAAAGGAATTAGGTATTGCGGAATTTGCTGATCGTAAACCAAATCAGCTGTCAGGTGGGCAGCAGCAGCGTGTGGCAGTAGCTAGAGCATTTGCAGCTGAACCTGACATTATTTTGGCAGATGAACCAACCGCTAATTTAGATAGTAAATCAGGGGGGGATTTAATTGAAATTATGAAGCGCCTAAATGCTGAGAAAGGGGTGACGTTTATTTTTTCTACGCATGACCCGAGGCTTTTAGAGCATGTGAAGCGCATTGTCAGAATGGAAGATGGGCGAATTGCTAAGATTGAAGATCGTGATCTTATACCTGCATAGGTGCTGCTAGCATGAAGCATGTTTATGCATTTTTCGTATATTTACTATTCTCTTTTGCTTTTGCTCAAGTGACTTACAAAGGCGAACTAAGTTTTGGGGTTAACCCAAGCTTAATCGCCTCACATGAAATCTCTAGACCCCAAGCTTCACTAACATTAAGAGGGCACTTAGAACTCGAGTATGCTTTTGAACCGCTTGATTTTAGAGTTGTGCTTGACCCGAGTGTGAGCATTGTGGGTAGTAGCGTTCAGGCTAGCTCTTTTGACTTTGGTTTAACAGAAGCGTTTGCACTGTACCGCTTTGATAGGGTTGATGTGAGTGTAGGTTTAGAACGCTTGGCTTTAGAAACAGCAAGGCTGAGTCAACCCTTTTCGCTAGAGCCAAAAACAAGCTTAGGGCAACCCTTAGGCTTGCTGGGCGCTCGAGCTACGGTATTTCTAGAGGATTGGCGTATTCGCCCTGCATTTTTATATCGCTATCAAGATGAGCAGGCAGGCGCTGTACTGAGTGTAAAACGTGACTTTAGAGACTTTGATTTAGAAGCGCAATTTGTGTACTTAAATGGTTTCAGTCTTGGTTTGGGGGGCAGTGGCTTAGTGGAAGACATTGTTGTGTACGGTGAAGCGTGGCTACTAGCCCAAACCTTAAACACTCGAGCTGCTTTGGGTTTATCTGGTTTTTATGGAGATATGCTCTGGACTACGGAGCTTGCTTATGCACCTACATTTATAACTGAAAATGCTACGCCTCAAGTTTTAACTCAATTAAGCATGCCACAAGGCGAAGCAGGTAATTTTGATTTGAATTTAGCTTTAGCTATAACAGAGGGAAACTCGAGTGGGCTGCTGGCATCAACTTCCTTGCTTTATAGCTACGCAGAATCTGACTATCAATTAAGTTTAGGACCTGCACTTAACTATAGTGAAGCTGCTACTATTTACAGCTTTCGCCTAGGGCTCACATCCTTCTTTTAAGGTTTTAAAACCTTCATGCGTTTGCGTATTTTTAAATCACATAATACTATAGGCTCTTAACAGCAAAACGCTCTACTTGGCTTTAAAGATTACAAGGCTAAGTAGGTTTTTAAGGTGAGCCATGAACGTATTGTCTTTCAAAGAAACAAACAGAAGAGCTTTTCGTTATGAGTGATTCTTTGCGTGCGCAACCCAAATTCATTGCTGCCCTAAACTACCCAAGACGTTTCCTCATAGCTGCCATTCTTATACTCGCAGCATCAGCTTGGCTTTACATGGGTTTCATGGCACTACTCATGTCAGAAACAACCAGCTTTAGCTCCATGGGACCCGGCATGGCTTTTTTAGATACACTACGCTCGAGTCTTCAACCTGAAGTCGTAATGGCTGTCAATGACTTTTTAGATCACGGTGAATCTGCACATGCGCACCTTATGCCAGGCGCACTCGGCTACTGGTCATTTAAAGATGTTTTCTTAACGTTTCTTATGTGGCAAGTCATGGCTATAGGCATGATGCTACCCACCGCCACCCCAACCATATTGGCCTTTCATGATATTTCTGGAAATGATGTTCAAGGCAAAGCCTTAAAAAAACGAGATGCCTTATTTGTATTTGGCTACTTAAACCTATGGGCTATCTTTAGCCTTTTAGCGACAGGGCTTGTCTGGTTATTACGCAGCTTAGCTTTACTTAGCCCTGAACTAGTCAGCCTAAACACTTACCTTAGCGCAGCTGTTCTGCTACTTGCAGGCATCTATCAATTTTCACCCCTAAAAGAACACTGCTTAACAAAATGCCGTAACCCCATGACGTTTTTCTTTAGTAGCTGGCGCTCCGGAGATAATGGTGCGCTCGCCATGGGCGCACACCACGCAGTTTACTGCCTTGGCTGCTGCTGGGCACTCATGCTCGTCATGATAGTGGTAGGCAGCATGAATCTAATCTGGATGGCAATTTTAGGCATAATCATGCTACTCGAAAAAGTAATACCCAAAGGTGGCAAACTGCTTGCCTACAGCACAGGTGCGGCGTCTTGCGTTATAGCGCTTTTACTCGTTATAAGAACACTAGGATGAAGAAGTGATAAAGGAGAAAAAATGTCTAACTGGACAATAAAAGGTGAACTCATTTTAAACTGCAACTGCACCGTCTTTTGCCCCTGTGTCGTCTCAATGGGCAAACACAGCCCCACAGAAGGCTACTGCCAAACATGGTTCGCGATTCATGTTGACGAAGGCCGCGTAAATGGCGAAACCATAGACGGCATGAACATAGCCATGATGATAGACATTCCAGGACGCATGACCGAAGGCAACTGGACATCCGCCCTTTATGTAGATGAAGCTGCATCTGACACAGTCATAGCCAGCCTAGAAGACATCTTCCAAGGCAAAGCAGGCGGCTCAACCAGAGTTATGGGCTTACTAACAGGCAACTACTTAGGTGTCAAAAAAATGCCCATAAAGTACGAAAAAGATGGCGCAGCACGCCATGTCAACATGGGCAAAATTATAGACGGACATTTAGAACCCGTAGCTAGTGGGGTAGAAGGCAAAAACGTAGAAATAACCAACACACAATACTGGATAGGCCCAGACATAACCGTTTACCAGTCAAGCAAAAGCAAATTCAGAGACTTCGGGCGCGTCTGGGATTTAAGCGGACGCAGCGCCGAGCTTGTAAACATAGACTGGAAAGGCTAGACAGGGCAAGTAGACCAAGTAAAGATAAAGCTAAATTAGAAAAATGTGCAAGATTACTTTCTCGAGCTTAAAGAACAGTTTTTAGCTAATCTTGAAGCTATTGAAAGTAAAGAATTATGGCAGATGTTTCCTTTAGTCACGTTTGTACTTAGAGCACCCGTTGAAGTTTTTTATGAGCATTACAGTGTTTAATACTAAGCTGAATTATAAATGTCGCACTGCTTTATAATTCCGACCTTGCC
>CAYGTA010000489.1:0-3617 GCA_964352605.1 uncultured bacterium
AATCAGTTTAGTATTAAACCTAGCTAAGCGTTTTAAATGCAAAAGGCTATAGTTTCTGATTCACTGCTTCGCAGATAAATCGTGTGACCCTTGAATCGTGTGTTATCGGAACGCTTTGGGCCATTGAAACCAAGGCGCTAAGTGAACGTCTTAGGTTTATTGTGGAACTTCTATTATATTTATCTGGCTCTTTTAGCAAAAACCTTTTTAGTTTAAAAATAAGCGTGTAGCTAAACTAGTGGCGCAAACGTATTTGTTTGCTTAACCGCTCAAAAGAACTCGAGTCTTTAACGGTGCAAAAGGTATCTATGTAGGGTAGGGCTGCTTGCATACCTGCTGCTGTTGGCTCATAACCTTCGGTATCGAGCAATGGGTTTAACCAGACCACACCACTGCTACGCCTGTGTATGTCTCGCATGGCTCGTTGCAGTATCTCTGGCTTGCCAGTATCAAGACCATCACTGGCTATGAGTACAAGTGTGTCTGGCGTGAGTGCACCCTGAGCGTAGCGCCTATTAAATTCAGTAAAGCAGGCACCTATTTGGGTTCCGCCTCCAAACGCTTCACCTAGGTCTGTTAAGCGTAGTGAATTGCTAGCTTTGGTTTTTCTAAGGTGCTTGGTCACGCGCTTAAGTGAGGTAGAAAAAAGGAATACATCGACACGACTCGAGCGTTGGCTTAGTGCATGTGCAAATTGCAAAAGTTTATTGCTGTAGCTTGCCATGCTTCGGCTGCTGTCTAGCAGTAAGACAAACTGGGGTTTTCTTTGGGGGTGTCCTAGCCATGCGGGTTTTATGGCTTCGCCACCAGTTGAGAGTGATTTTCTTAGCGTGCGCCTAAAGTTGAATTTGGGGCCGCGTGTTGTGGCTTGCCAGCGTCTGCTTTTTCCTAGGCGCACTTTGTTTACTAGTTGCCTAGCTGCGTCACGCATGGCGTCCATGTCTTCTGATGATACCTCTACGGGTGTCTCGTAGCGTCTTGAGAAAGGACTAAAAAATGCTTTTAGGGTTGCAGGGCTGCCCCCTTCGTTATCTTCATCTTCAGTGTCTGTAACTTCGCCTATTTCTGCGCTGCTGGCGACAAGGCTTTCTTGGGGTTTGCTGTGTTGTTTTTTGCGTTGTTGGGGTGCTTCTTCTTTATCGTCACCGTCTCCCCCTTCGCTAGCTTTTGCTTGTGATTCTGGGGGGCGTTCTTTTTTTGCTGCGGGTAAAAAGTAAGCTCTGAACAGCACATCAAAGCTTTCTTCGTGGGCTTGACTTGAGCATAAAATTAAGCTTAAAGCGTCTTTGCTTTGTTGGTACTGACTTAAATCTATGGTGGTGAGAGCTGTTAAGGCGTCTTGTGTTTCTTGGGGGCCTACGGTGAAGCCTTGTAGTCTCAGTATTGAACAAAAATCAAGAATGTTTTGTGCAGCATTTTCATAAGAAGGCATTTGGCTTTATTGTGGCTTAAATTTTAGTTTGCTAGGTAAGGAAGGGCTACAGTTACCATCTTTTTAATTTGCTGCCTGCTTGCACATCATTGAGCTTCAGGATGAAAAGCGGCTTAGGCATGAAATACCTAGTCCTTTTAAGTCATCACCAAAACCTGTGAATGATTATGATTAGGCTAAGGTTTTGGCATTTTTTTTGCCATCTTTTAAATTTCATGCTCAAACTGCGTTGCTTTTTATTTTTACATCATGCTAGAGTCTTAAAAAGACCAAACGGTCTTTTTTTTAAAGGATGTCCATGAGTAAAGGCTTAGAAACAAAACAACGCATCATCGCTGAATCAGCCAAAGTCTTCAACGCCAGAGGCTACTCGAGTGCTTCTATGCTTGACATTATGAACGCCACAAAGCTACAAAAGGGTGGCATTTACAGGCACTTTAAATCTAAAGACGATTTAGCTTTATCTGCCTTTGATTTTGCTTACAACCGACTTAGGGAACGCTACAAAGAAGAAGTCTTTCGAGAACTCAATGCTCCCAAACGCCTTATAAACATTTTGGAATTACATGGCTCTTTGCTTGACGACCCTTACTTAGAGGGTGGTTGCCCCATTATGAATACAGCTGTTGAAACCGATGACACCCATCCAGCCCTAAGAGCCAAAGCACAAGCTGCTATGGATGAATGGCGTCACACCATAAGAGCTATTATAAAAAAAGGTATACAGAGGCAAGAATTACGAAATATAGATACAGAGCAGCTCAGCAGTGTCATTATTGCCAGTTTAGAAGGCGCTGTCATGCTTGCCAAACTCTACCAAAATCAAAGCTACATAAGACACATCATTCAGCACTTAAAAACGCATATTCAAGGTCTCACCGTCCCCCTTAAAAGGAGTCAAGCATGAAACGAATCGTAGTAACAGGGCTAGGCGCACTCACCCCCATAGGGACAGGCGCAAAAGCCTTTCATAAGGCCCAACTTGCAGGCGCAAGCGGTATTGAACGCATCACCCTATTTGACCCAAGCGACGTAACTTGCCAAATTGCAGGCGAAATAAGAGAAGATGTAGGTCAATGGCTTGACCGCAAAGAACAAAAACGCATGGACAGATTTGCCCAATTTGGTGTCATAGCAGGCGACCTAGCTTTAGAAGACAGCAAACTCGAGCTTGACAAAGAAAACTTAGAACGCATTGGTACTTTTGTGGGTTGCGGCATGGGCGGCATGGCAACCTACGAAGAGAATGCAAAAATTGCCTTTAATAAAACACCCATGCGTGTGAGTCCGTTTTTCATTCCTAAACTCATTGGCAATATGGCAGCTGCCCAAATAGCTATGAAGCACGGCTTTATGGGTGCCAGTTTAGATACCGTAACAGCCTGTACCTCTGGCGCAGATGCCATAGGGCAAGCTATGCGCGCCATGCAACACGGTGAAATTGATGTAGCTTTTGCTGGCGGCGCAGAAGCTGCCATTACACCTTTATGTATTGGTAGTTTCGCTGTTATAAAAGCCTTATCTGTTCGTAATGACAGCCCTAAAACAGCAAGTCGGCCTTTCTCACTTGACCGAGATGGCTTTGTCATGGGCGAAGGCGCAGGCATTTTGGTTTTAGAAACTTTAGAACATGCGCAGGCACGTGGTGCATACATTTACGCTGAACTTTCAGGCTACGGCAGAAGTACAGATGCTTACCACTACACAGACCCTCACCCAGAAGGCTTAGGAGCAGCTTTAGCTATGAACAATGCGCTTAATGAAGCTAAGCTAAACACAACAGATATTGGCTACCTAAATGCACACGCAACCTCCACCCCTGCAGGTGACATAGCAGAAACAAAAGCTATAAAACGCGTTTTTAAAGAGCACAGCAAAAATCTAGCCATCTCAGCAACCAAATCAATGACAGGTCACCTCTTGGGCGCAGCAGGTGCCGTAGAAGCCATCGCTTGCATACAAGCACTCGAGAGTGGCATTTTACCCCCTACGATTAATTTAGAAACCCCTGACCCTGAACTCGATTTAGATTACATACCCAACGAAGCACGAGAACAAAAAGTAACACACAGCCTATCAAACTCGTTTGGTTTTGGCGGGCACAACGCAGCACTCATCTTCTCAACCTTCAAGTAATACCAAGTCCGAAAAGGTACTTCATAAACTCTTACAGAGTTGATTACGT
>CAYGTA010000490.1:0-3613 GCA_964352605.1 uncultured bacterium
CTTCTGCCTTGACATAGCTGTGAAACTATGTTCCTCCTGCAACAAAGTTTCTGCGGTAATTAGGCGAGGTTTCCTTAAATGATTGGTGGTGCGCAGAGCGCTACTTGGCTCGAGTTCTTTAGCTTTAATAACTAGTACCTTAGTAGCAAATGGTTTATTCTTCATGGTTTTAGAGCATCAGAAAACGCTATAGTCAGTACGTGATTAATAATAGTGGTGAAGAAAATTACGATCAAAAGCTTGTTGACATTAGAGATAAAATGCTTGCATGGGATGGCCCCATAGTTTTAGTTAGTCATGTTGACCCAGATGGTGATGCTCTTGGTAGCACCCTTGCTTTAAAACGTGCGCTTGAAAGTTTAGGTAAAGGCACGCAATTTGCTATGGATGTACCGCATTACCTCAACTTCTTAGTTAAAGAAAATGAAGTTGTTAAGGAGCTCGAGCGTTTGCCTGAAAACTGCTTGCTGTTGGTTTTAGATGTTGATTTGGGTAGGCGAACTGTTGGTGCGCCTTTAGACGAAGCTGCTTATAGTATTAACATTGATCATCATGGTTCTAATACTCGAACGGCAGACTTGTTTTGTGTTCAGCCTTCTAAAGCTGCTACTGCGCAGATGGTGAAAGACCTTATTAATGTAATGCCGGTAACTTGGACTGCTGATATTGCTACGCCTTGTTTAACTGGCATTATTACGGATACGGGTAATTTTCGTTATGCTAATACGAATGCTGAGGTTTTGAATGATGCTGCTGAGCTGATGGCGCATGGTGTTGATTACACTTTTTTAGCTGATAGGTTGCAGTGGCGTAGCCCGAGTTATTTCGCTATGCTTGGTAAGGTCATGTCAACCATTGAATTTCCGTTTGATGGGCTTGTTGTTATGGCTAACTTAACGCATGAGATGGAAGCTGAAGTTCCTAAATCTGATGATGATTCAAATGATTATGTGGGTTTAATACGTTACGCTGAGGGTGCAAAAATTGCTATTTTCTTAAAAGGCCGTGAAGACCATACTAAAGTCTCTATAAGAACGAGAGATGGCGTGTCAGCGCAAGCTATTTGTCATGAACTAGGTGGCGGTGGGCATGTTGCAGCAGCAGGTGCAAAAATAAATGAAACGCTAGACAAAGCAACTCCTATTGTTTTAGCAGCTACCAAAAAAGAACTCGAGCGTCAAGGTTTACTTTAGTCGTGTAGGTTTGACTGTTTTTTTGTTGAAAGTTTTTTTATGCTTTTTGCAAAATTGAATACTGTGGCAACGCAAGTATCGGTTGTTTAAAGGTAGCTTTGTGCTATCTTTGCAGCTTGGTTCGCTAAGCTAGTTAAGTCTGGTATTTCTTCATTAAGTTGCTTTGCTAAAAAAGGTAATACTTTTTCTGTCGGCAAGTTACCTAGCAGTTCATCTTCTGCAAAAGGGCATCCGCCTATGCCTGCGAGTGCGCCTTCAAACCATGTCACCCCATGGAAAAGGGCGCACTCGAGTTTGTCTTGCCAGTCGTTGGGTTTGGCGTGTAGGTGCAGACCTAGTGTTTCTGGTGAGTCTATTTCTTTTAGGATTTCATGTATGAGTTTTGCTGTTGCGTTGCCTACTGTGTCAGATAGGGCTATATCTGTTATGCCTATGCTTTTTAGCTTTTCTACTGCATTTAGGGTATCTTTTGCTGACCATGCGTCACCGTAAGGGTTACCAAATCCCATGGATAAATAAATGGTGAAGTTGAGTTTGCCTTTGGTAGCTTGGTACATTTCTTTGACTAAGTCCCATGATTCAGCTAGGGTTTTTTGGGTGTTGCGTAATTGAAACGTTTCATTTACTGATAACGGGTAGCCAATGGCGTGTAGGTTTGGGGCAGTGAGTGCTCTTGCTAGACCTTTTTCATTGGCAATAATTGCTAGTAACTGTGCATCTTTGGGTACCTTTAGTTCAGCTAAGACTTGTTCTGTGTCTTGCAGCTGGGGTACGGCTTTGGGTGATACAAGTGAGCCCATATCTAAGTGTTTAAAGCCGGCATTTAGTAATGCTTGCAGGTAGGTGACTTTACTAGCTGTGGGTATAAATTTGCTTAAACCCTGCCATGAATCACGTGGACACTCAAGGTATTTCATAGGTTTAGTATAAAGCAGTCATGGCAGAAATAAGAGCGTTTTAAGAAGTTTGTAGCCTTCAGATTACACAGGCATAAAACCAAGCTCATATACTATCAACGTGCTAAAAACGTTAGAGCTTTCTAATTTTGCCATTGTTGACTCATTAAGTATTGAGCTTTCAGCGGGTTTGAATGTCTTGACGGGTGAGACGGGTGCAGGTAAATCTATTTTGATTGATGCGCTTTCTTTGCTTATTGGGGGTCGTGCGGATAGCTCGTGGATTAGGCATGGTAGTGATAAGGCACTTATTCAGGGTATTTTTACTGAGGATAGGTCGGCAAGTCGCACGCTTAAACTGACGGGTCGTAGTACCGCACGTTTGGATGGTGAGTTGGTTAGTATTTCTGAACTGACTGAAACCATGAGCAGCAGTGTTGCTTTGCATGGTCAGCATGCTTCGCAGGTACTTATGAACCCGATTGAGCAACGTAAATTGCTAGATAGGTTATTGAATCCTAAAGATAAAGAACTTTTGGCTGAGTATCAGGTGGGTTTTGCAGAGTATCAGAAAATCATTAAGACCTTAGCTGAGTTAAAGTCGGCTTTAAGAGAACGCGCTAGGCGTATCGATGTTATTAGCTTTCAGGTGAACGAAATTAACGATGCCAAGCTTAAAGCTGATGAGCTTGACAACCTTAAAGAACAGTTAGAAACGCAGCGGTATGCTGAGCGTATAGTGAGTGCAAGTAGTAAAGCAAGTGCTGCCTTAAGTGAATCTGAACCCAACGCGCTTGTCATGCTGAGTGACGCGCTTAGAGATTTAGAGCAAGCTGCTAAATACAGCAATACACTAAACTCACTAGCCTCTGATTTACGTGACGCTTTAGGGAGTGTAGATGCCATCAGTCAAGAGCTCATAGGCTTCTTAAGTGACTTTGAAACCGAACCCGCAGAACTCGAGCGTTTAGAAGACCGCATGGCGCTCATAGAGAATTTGCAACGTAAATATGGTGACAGCATAGCAAGCATTCTTAACTTTAAAGCGCAAGCAGAAGCTGAACTTCAAGATTTACAAGATGCCGAGTCGAACATAGAGACCCTAGAGCTTAACAAAGCAAACTTAACCAAAAAGCTTAACACTTTAGCAGCTAGCTTAACCAAAGCAAGACAGAGTGTTGCTAAACCTTTGGCTAAAAATATTAGTAAAGAACTTAAACCTTTAGGCATGGAAAATGCTGTCTTTGAAGTGCAGTTAGAACCTTTAGCTGAGTTAAGTCCGCATGGTAAAGATAAAATTACGTTTTTGTTTAGTGCCAATTTAGGTGAGGCGCCCTCTGCACTTAGTAATGTTGCGTCTGGTGGAGAACTGTCACGCGTCATGTTGGCCCTCAATGTTGTTACCGGAACAGATGTACCCATTTTAGCCTTCGATGAAGTAGACGCAGGCATAGGCGGAAAAACAGCTCGAGCTGTAGGTAAACTCTTAAAGCAGCTTGCTAACAATCATCAAATACTCGTTGT
>CAYGTA010000491.1:0-2113 GCA_964352605.1 uncultured bacterium
GCCTAACTTAAGCTAAAAAATCAAAGCAGCTTATCAACATAGCTCACTTAGTTTTCAATCAAACTTGACTTAATGAATAAAGAACCTAAAGGGTTAATAGGCACATCAAAAGATGCACTTACGGTTACTATGGCAGCGTCATCTTCACTCGTTAGATTTTGGGCACTAAATGAACCAACAAAGCGCTCATTACTAAGCGTATCAATACTTAAACTTGCTTCACCTGCATAAATAATGTCACTATCACCAAACTGAATACCCACTTGAACGACACGTTCACCCGCTTCATTTTCACCTTCAACTAGCGTCACGGTAAACGAATCATCATCATTTTCACCCACTCGAGCTAAGGCTAGCGTGGTGAATGCTTTGTTTTCTTCGTTAGTACCGCGAATGGCTACACCTAAACTAAAATCTTCTTGCCCTGCTGTCGGCTCACCGCCATCAAAACGAAATTCACCTGTTAGTGGCGCGTTACCTGAAATATCAACATTGTATTTACCCGTATAAATATCAAGGGAAAAATTATCTCCGTACTCTACTTCAGCACCCACACCAAACATACTGTCAATAGCAGACGCAATAAATAAATCAAAGACATTGGCAACAATCCTGTCAACCGTGCGTCTAATCAGTGAATCAATGGCACTCTCAACCGCAGATTCAACCGCCTGATTTGCAGCATTTTGAGCAATTGAGCCCATATCGATACTTGGAACACAACTACTTAACACCATAACCAAAAGAATAGAAATACTTAGCTTTTTCATAAAAGCCTCCTTAGTTAAAGCTTAAACGGCTAGCGTCAAAATAGCGTTAAAACGCATCTTTTACAGAAACCCTAAGCACCTCTTCGTCAGTTGCAGATTCAGCCAAACCCAAAAAGACATCCTTCTGATTAGTCTTACTAACATTAGTCACAATAGATGAACGCCCATAAGCTTCTAAATCCCAGACTTTACCGACCATCATGGGGTTAATGCCATAGCTAATGTTTTGCCTATTTTGAATTTGCTTAGCAAGACCATAGTTAAGCCAAGCTTCACCCTCCGTTAAGCTTTTATCTGACGGCCAAGGCCTATCCCAAGAGGCATGATTAGCACTTGGTTGAACAATAATCTCGGCACCCAGCCCATCAAAATGCTCAATAACAGAAGCATAAAACGCATCTAAACAAATGGCTACACCCACCCTACCCACAGGCAACTTCATAAGGCTTAAATCCTCTAAACGCCCGTGACTAAGACCTGCGGATGACTCTGCACCCTGCGTTAAATAAACCTTCTTCGCACGACCTAAAAGCGAACCTGTGGGCGCAAACCCAAACGAGGTATTAAACACCCTCGCATTAGCAATATGCACACCCCTACTAACCTCCTCTTCAATCAAAGGCAAAAAACTCGAGCCTGCCACTATGCTCACAGCAAAGGTTCTTGCCGCTTCAGCAAAGGCATGTTTGTAAGCAAGATAAGCGTTTATGCTTTGCGGTAAATAAAGAGCGTTTAAGCCAAAAGCATTATGCTTAAAGGCTGCTTTCAGAACATCTTGCCAAGAGCTTTTAAGGTAGTTAAGCATAATAGCTCTAACACTAGGTAGGTCTCTAACCTGCTCAAAACGACCAAGTGTAAATAATAAAGGCAAACCAATGGTTTCAGGAAAAGCAACAAGCGTATTCCCTGCTGGCAGTCCGTCAGTTGCCTTTTCACTTAAAGCAAAAATTTTTTGCTTAAAGGCTTCAGCAGATTCATAATCACTAAGCTTCATGTGCGCTTGAACAGCAACAAGATTCACAAGCCTTACAATACACGCTGTCCACAAACAAAAGAAATACTATTTCCTATTAAGCTTCAAAAAATGTCAGTACTCATACCTTTAGCAGTTCAACGATAAAGCTGAGACATTAGCTTAGTGCATATATTTCAATGACCCAAGGCGTTCCGATATCATCCGATTCAAGGGTCACACGATTGATCTGTGAAGCAGTAAATCGTGAAAATGCTACAACGATTTCCGGACTAACGATAAAGTTGAAGCTCGAGTCTATTAACTCGAGCTTCAACTTTATCGTGCCTACTTTAGTTAAATGTTAGGGATACATGTAGAGGTCTTGAGT
>CAYGTA010000491.1:2213-3610 GCA_964352605.1 uncultured bacterium
TTGACCACAAATGCCCACTCGCTTTATGCAAAGCGTACGTTACTGTAAACTCAGTTGTCTCATCCGCCTTAACGCACACTTCTTGTAAAGGATTAAGCTCACCAAAAGCGTCACTCACAAGCGAATCTGCAGCACCTACCACACGTTGCGTCTGAATTTGATACTTACCTGCAGCCAAACTCAAGCTTTCAGAAGCGTTAAGCGTCTGACTTGTAGCACCCTTAACAAGAACATTAGGCGTAACACCCTCAGGGCTAACAATACTAAGCTCGAGCGTACCTGTTCCAGTTGTTAGACAGGTAGTATTAACCGGTACAGGGCTAGTAGCTGTCGTACAACTACTCAAAATCAAACTAAGCACTAAGGCAGTTAAACCCATCAAATTAATTTTTCTTAAACTTCTCTTTTGAAAATCCATTGTCTTGCCTCCTGAGTAAACTATAAAGAGTAGGTCGTTAAAAAAGCGTTAAAAGTCAATCGTCACACTTACTAATTTTTCATACTTTCTCAACTAGCTAACTCGGTTATTACACTAAGACTATCAGTAAAATCACTTAGATAAGCAAAATACTACTCATCTTGCAATGCATCCTCTATTTCATTAGCCAAGTCATACAGACTTTCTAAAATGAGTTCTAAGTTCGCAAAATACTGCTTATCTTTTGTTTGAACATCTTCTAAACTAGCCCGCCAGTTGTCTTTAGTGGCAGAGTCATTCCAGAGTTTAAGTAAAAAGGTTTTTTGCTGCCGCATCTGCTTTACTCAACTCGAGTAAAGACAAGGCTATACTCAGGGTTTGCTGCTAATGAAGCATCTGCTTGCATTTCAAGACTCAAAGTATTCCCTTCACAACGGTAACTACCCACAAGACCCGGTTGAGGCAACATGCTAAATTCACTTGTCGTAAACGGTATAGCCGCACCCAAAACTTCTGCTGAAATACTAATCTCACCCTCAACTAAATCACTTAACTCAGCAACACCCAGAGAACCATTATTCCAGAAGGTATATTGAAACCCAGTTCTAGCACCATTCATACTTATTTTCATAGGCAAGCCAGTCATACTGTAATTCATTTGGTAATCATAAATATCGTAACTCCCCCAGTACGTCACACTATCATCACTACGACTGGCCTCTGTTAAACGCAGCAAAAAACTACCCTCAGAACCCTCATACTTCAGGTCATCTTCGCTCATGTTCATGCTGGCAATCATGCGTTGCTCAAAACCCACAGTCAACTCCCACTGCGCCTCCAAATCACAAACTTGCGCAAAAGAAACAGCTAAAACCAAACCTACAAGTAGTGTAACAATCTTTTTCATAAACTCTCCTTAACATGAAGCGCTTGCTTCTAAACCAAGTGTAAAAAACAAGGTGTAAAAAAAACGCAAAAA
>CAYGTA010000492.1:0-3602 GCA_964352605.1 uncultured bacterium
TTTTTGGGGTTTGACCACAAAAGGAACAAGTCAACCACGATGCGTTGAACCCATTTTAAACGGGACCGTTCCGAAAGGAGGGGGGGGGATTGTTGCAGATTATCTAGTGACAAAGGACGGATCACCGGCAGAAGGCACGGCCTTCTATTTTCCGGCGCGTGCCGCCCAGTGTCACTAGAAGGGTATATTAATCAAGGAGGGGAAGCCCTTGCGGCCCCCGGCCGCTTAATCAGAGAGTTAAGCAGCCGGGAGCCGCAAGGGAAGACGGCGCACCCGTTTTTGAAACGGATGCGCCGAAACTACGCTAACGCTGCGCGCTGCGCTTGCGTCGGGCTTCGGAGAGCGTCAGAGGCCGCGCAGGGAGCGCAGCATAACGGACCACCGAAGCTCTAGAGGGAAGGCGCGCACAGAGGCCCGCCACGAGTTTACGCGCCGTAGAAGCCCGCAACGGAGGACAAGCCCCCGCGCGAGCGAAGGCGACCAACTCGGAAGGTTCAGGGGAAGCGCAAACGACCCGCCAACGGGCAAGCCCCGTGCCGACCGTTTCCGCCACACACCATTGCAGCTGATACAGATCACCCGCAGGCGTGACGACAACCCGCCAAGGGCCTTCACGGTCAATTTCGCCCGCGAAATCGTCGCGCGCCCAATCGGTCGCGGTGAAGGCTTGCAGCAGCGCCCGCCGACTAGCGGCGAACTCTGGCAGGGCTTGCGCGGGATCTTGTGGCAGACCGTTGCAGGCATCGGCCAGCCCATCGACCACCGCACCGAACTTGGCGAGCAGCTTAGGCAGCGTTGAAGGGCTACGCCCCCCAGCCGTGACCCAGCGCGCGCCTTCGTCGGTTTGAACGCAGGTTTGAAGCGTGTACCGCTTGCAAGCCATATCGACAGAAAGCCGCCAAAGCGGCCCCAAATGCGCCACTACACCGGGGTAATCGGCATCAGACATCCGAACCGATACCGAAAGAGGGGCGATTGCCTCAGGCATGATGCACCGCCTTTTCTAAGCCATTCAACCGCAGGACTTGCCGCCACGCCTCAAAAAGAGGCGAGCCAGAAGCCACCGTTTGACCGTCAATCAAGCAGGATTGGCCCGCTTGAAGCCGGGACCGTTGAAAAGCCGAAAGGGCTGAAGGATCAAGCGAAGCCCGACCCACAGCAGAGGAAGAGGGCCGCGCAGTCTCGATACGAGACGAAGCGGAGCGGCCCGACGCACGAGGCTTTTCAGCCCGCGCGCCTCTTTCATCTTTATCTCTCTTAAGTATCGCCGGATTTTCAGTCGCTGCGCGACGGATTTTCAGTCGCTGCGCGACTGGTTTTCCGTCCGACGGGTTTTCAGGCGTATGGCTTGGCTCGTTCGATTGAACGCGCTCCGCCGTTGCGAGCAAAAGCGGAGCCGTTGTCACTTCGAGAAACTTAGCGACGATGCGCGCCGAGGCGTCGCGCTGGACAACCCAACGCGCTAGGCCGGCTTCCTGTAATTCCCGCATGACCGCTTTACGCGCATCCCGGCCAAGGCCGGTTTGCGCTTCCATAGCAGCAACGGGAGGGCAGGAGCCGTGCCGAAAGGAGATCAGATAGGCCATGAAGCCCTTGGCCTTGAAGGAAAGCCCCGGCCATTCCCAAAGGATATTGGGAACCATGGCGAAATCGGTCTGAACTGGATTGTGAACGCGAATTTGGGTCATAGGAGCCTCTAAAGAGGGCGGACGGTAGACCGCCCCTGTTCGTTGGATTTAGTGTCAGGCACCACCCCGACGCGCTAAACCTAGCGGCTTGCCGAAACCCAAACAAGGCTCTAGGTTGATCGGGAGCCTTTTTGTTGGATTTAAATTGGCCCGCCGCCTCACCAGCGGCAGAATAGCGAACCCGTCACCCGCAAGGGTGGCGGGTTTTGCTTTTGCCGAGGCAAGCCAAAAAAGGCAGGGCCTTAACGAAAGGCCGCCGGACAACCGCCGACCTTTCTTTAACTGCATACATGAACGAGGGATGCAGACACTGGCGCGCGGGTTGAAACCGCGCACCGTGCAGGGGAAACCCCTACAACCCAGAAAAGACCAAGAAAGAAGATCGACCGGCAGGGCCAGCGATCCGGCATTCTCCCACGGACCGGCCTACGGCCTAAGGCACAATCAGAGCGCCCTACGGGCTTGCCTAGATTGCACCTTTCCGCGCTCGAAGCCTTGAGGGCGGGACCAGAGGCCCGCAGCAGCCGATCCGAAGAGCAGGGAGCGAAGCACCTTGGAACCTGCCTAGGGCGATGCTCGCTGCGCTGCGCGTCGCCCTGGGCGGATCGTTGCAGAGGGAAGAAGATCGACCGGCAGGGCCAGCGATCCGGCATTCTCCCACGGACCGGCCTACGGCCTAAGGCACAATCAGAGCGCCCTACGGGCTTGCCTAGATTGCACCTTTCCGCGCTCGAAGCCTTGAGGGCGGGACCAGAGGCCCGCAGCAGCCGATCCGAAGAGCAGGGAGCGAAGCACCTTGGAACCTGCCTAGGGCGATGCTCGCTGCGCTGCGCGTCGCCCTGGGCGGATCGTTGCAGAGGGAAGAAGATCGACCGGCAGGGCCAGCGATCCGGCATTCTCCCACGGACCGGCCTACGGCCTAAGGCACAATCAGAGCGCCCTACGGGCTTGCCTAGATTGCACCTTTCCGCGCTCGAAGCCTTGAGGGCGGGACCAGAGGCCCGCAGCAGCCGATCCGAAGAGCAGGGAGCGAAGCACCTTGGAACCTGCCTAGGGCGATGCTCGCTGCGCTGCGCGTCGCCCTGGGCGGATCGTTGCAGAGAGAAGAAAGACGGGGCATCAAGCACTAATTTCCCCTTGCCGCTGCGCGGCAATTCCTCGCGAAACAAATTAGCACTTGACCCCCCGGCGAAAGAGCGCTCGCCGCGAGGCATTCCCCCCGAATAATCCAAATTATTCAGGGGGAGCGCCCCGCTTTGTGCGCTCTTTCTATGGTTTGAAATAGACGCAAGGCGCAGACCAGGTATAGACCACCAAAAAAGAGGTAAACGCCATGAAGGCCGCACATGATAAGCACATGACGCCCGCACAGGCAGCCGCCCAAGCTGGGCTTTCAAGATGGTCCGTCATGCGCGCAATAACTAACGGAAAGCTAAAGGCAATTCGCAACAACCGAAACCAATGGCAAATAAGCGAAGAACACCTTAATGCGTGGCTTTCCGACACTGTGCGCACAGTGAAGGCCGCACACCCATCCGAAAGCGTCGCGCTAGCAGAAGCCAATGCGCGAGCCACCGCCGCAGAACGCGCCCGCGATCAGGCAGAAGCCGACCGCGACCGCTGGCAGCGAATGGCCGAGCGGCTTGCAAACCAACCACGCTTTACTTGGCCGTGGCAAAAATAAGAGGCAGGGCCAGCGATCCGGCATTCTCCCACGGACCGGCCTACGGCCTAAGGCACAATCAGAGCGCCCTACGGGCTTGCCTAGATTGCACCTTTCCGCGCTCGAAGCCTTGAGGGCGGGACCAGAGGCCCGCAGCAGCCGATCCGAAGAGCAGGGAGCGAAGCACCTTGGAACCTGCCTAGGGCGATGCTCGCTGCGCTGCGCGTCGCCCTGGGCGGATCGTTGCAGAG
>CAYGTA010000493.1:0-3596 GCA_964352605.1 uncultured bacterium
CTAGCTAAGCGTTTTAAATGCAAAAGGCTAAATTTAGAAACCTAATTAAAAACCTGACGTTTCGCCCCAAGCTCGAGTGCGAACCTTAAGGTTGTCTTTCCACGTTGCACTGAGACCTCTACGGTCTGCCCAACACCTTTTTCGTAAAGCACTTCAAGCAGGCTAGGGAAGGTTGGTGTAGCTATGCCATCAACCGCCACAATTACATCGGCTTCAACTTCCTCACCTTGCACAACAATGTCTTTAAAGCCCGCTAAACTCGCCGGACCATTTTCTTGAACACGACCAACAATTACGCCAGCACGACGACCTAAATCAGGAAACCCTTCAGCAACAAGACTAGGGTCATACTCTTGTATAGGGCCAAATGATGTTCTTAAGCCCACAGAGAAACCAATCACAGGAATATCTCGCTGCTCACCTAAAAGTAAAGCTTCAAGCACATTATTATTATTTACCAAAGGAACAGCGTAAGCAGCAAAATCAGGTAGCGTGAAACCTCTAAGAACAGGTGGAATAAATTCACCTTGTGACGTCAAATTATCTGGGCGATAGCTAATGTAACTCACCACGCCAATAACTTCACCCTTACTATCAACAACAGGTCCACCTGAATCACCCGGTTGTAACGCTGCTGTTAACTCAACAGTGTTATTTGCAAATCTAACTTCTGGGCTATCTACACCAATACGGCTAACCCTACCAGCTCGAGCTTCAAGAAAATCACCTCGACTATTGCCAATAGCCACAATATCTGTTCCTACTCGTGGCGTATCCATAGAAATAGGTAAGAAGTTAACAGGTGCGTCAAGCCTAGCTTGCAACAAGGCAACATCTAAAAAAGCGTCAAAGCTCACCAGTTCTAAAGGATACTCATTTTCATTTAAATCAACCGCAACATAATCAATCTCAGACCTAAAGCCAGTATCAGTGCCATCTACAACATGATAAGCCGTCATAACAAGACCCTCAGGTGAGATAAAAAAGCCAGTACCAATACCAATAGGCCCATTCGAGAAACCATCTCGCGCTCTAGCTTCAATACGTACTGTAGACTCTCGAGCAGTCTCAAAAACCTGAATGAACTCACCAGCAGGCGCAACTACCTCAGGTACATCAATACCTCTAGGTTGAGAAAAGCTTAGACTCGCTGTCAGCGCAACACAAGCCAACAAAACAAATAGCAACCATGTACGCCGACCCACTCGAGTGCGTGGCTTAGTGGCATTTTGAAGGCTATCTGTTGGGGGTTCTTGAACAACTACAGTAGGTTCCATGACCTATTATGAAAAACGAACATTAATACAGTCTGCTAGATACATGACAAACTGGGCCTTAAAATGAAGATTTATTCATAAACTAGGCGTTTTATCGCTTAATAAGACCAAACTTGGACAATAGTTGATCTAAATGCTCTAAAAGCGCTAAGCCCTAAGCATGGCAAAAATTCTTGTTAATCTGTCGCAGATGCTCGAAAAACACCTTTAGTATTCACTTGACTTGCTACAGAAGCTTGGGAAAGTGCAAAAGCACATAGCAAAACCCACGAAGACCATAAAGCGTCTGCCAGCAACAAATGAATAAGTTGCGTAGGTAAGATAGCATTGAGCATGACATTTAGCGTACCTATAATTAGCTGAGCAATGTAAAGACCAAACACCGAGTAAGCCAATATATTTGTAAATCTAGCAGGTTTAGCTCGAGCTACAAAATAAGCTACTACAGCTAAGTAAGAACCAATAATAATAGATATTACGGGATGCCAGACTCTTAATCTGACGAGAAAATGCTGGCCTGCAGTTTGGCTTTGTTGTATAGCCTCACCCGTGCTTGTGACTGGGAAAATGGCGTCGCCTAAAGAAGTAATTGCACCTGTGGTAGATATAATCATAATGCCCGCTATACCAAGTGCCAAAAGCCACGACAAGCGATTGTTTTGCCACTGGAAACCCTTACCCCCATAAGCAAAGTACAAAACAAAAACGATTGAAGCAATAAGTAAGAGCGTGTTTAGCAAATGAATAGGTGCTATAAAAGCCCTTGCGATACTTGCATCTTCACCCACTAAACGAAATAGCACGAGCGCTGCCCCTACTAGGCTTTCCGTAAACATAAAGAACATGCTGTAATTTGCAGAACGCCTAACTAGGCTTCCTTTTTCAAAACTGCGCCTAGACCAAACAAGTAGAGCCGCAGCCATAAGAAAAACGATGCCGCTTGTTGCCCTATGTGTATATTCAATTATGGTTTCTATGCCTTCAAAAGCAGGTAACACTTCCCCGTTACAAACAGGCCAGTGCGCGCCACAGCCGTCCCCTGAGCCTGTTGCCTGAACAACATCTCCCCACAAAATGACAATCATGGTGACAAGCAGGGTAATCCAAGTGTAAGTAATAAATCTTTTATTCTTCATAATCATCCCAATTCTTAGACTACATCTTGCCACTAAGCGCCTTAATCACATAGGTATCTATGACCCGAAAAGAAGACAAAAAAAAGAAAAAAATTAGAAAAGGCTTTTCCCTTGATGCCTTTTACTTCCCACTCAATGCTTATTGCTCACCACTTTCTACTTTTACCCTATAATAAAACCCTGTGAATCGAATCGCTAAAAACTTCTACACTCAAAAACTAGCTGAGGGCGGCGCAATTCTTGCACCCATGGCAGGCTTTACCGATGCTCCTTTTAGAAAACTGTGCCGAGATTTTGGTAGTGCTTGGGCAGTTACTGAAATGGTAAGTGCCAAAGGCATGGTGCTAGGTGATCACAAAGGTTTAGAAATAGGTGAACCCTATAAAAATGAACCCGACTTAGTCATTCAAATCTTCGGTGGTGAACCCGAACTTGTAGCAGAAGGCGGACGTTTACTTTATGAACGCTACCAGCCCAAAGCGCTAGACCTAAACATGGGCTGCCCTGTCAAAAAAATAACCGGTAAAAGCTGCGGTTCAAAACTCATGCTCGAGCCTGAACGAGCCGCTGACATAATTAACGCTTTAAGTAAAGCTGTACCGATTCCAGTAAGTGCAAAGATGCGTCTTGGTTATGACCAACAAAATGTCATTGAAGTAGCTCAAGCTGTGTCAGAAGCTGGCGCTTCACTGGTAGCAGTACACGGACGCACAGCTGCTCAAAAATACACAGGTGAAGCCAACTGGGAAGCTATTAAAGACGTAGCTGAGCATGTGAATGTACCTATTGTTGGTTCTGGGGATGTGAGCACAAAAGAGCAGTTTGAGCGCTACCGAAGCTGGGGTTTGGGCGTTATGGTTGCCAGAGCAGCCACAGGTCAACCATGGATTTTTTCAAGCTTTAGAGATGGCCTTGAGTTAAATCAAGAAGAAAGAATACTAACCGCCTATAAGCATGTTTTGTTGCATTTAAACTGGTACGGTTCAAACTCTACTGAACGTGAAGTTCATTTGTTGCGTAAATTACGTGGGCAGCTCTTTAAGTACTTTGAGTTTGCTGTAGGTGCCAGAGAAGTGCTCATAAAACTAGAAACCTTAGCTGACCTACAAAGCTTTATTTTAGAGTGGTTTGCACTCGATGTTTCAGGCATAAAAACAAACGAGTTAAAGCGTTATTTAGACTC
>CAYGTA010000494.1:0-3586 GCA_964352605.1 uncultured bacterium
TTATTGATTCTGCTTGTGGGCATTGCCTGATTCATTTTGGCTCTTAATGCTTTTCTAAGAGCTTGCTGCACCAAGCTTTTTAGGTCACTGGCAGGTAACTGTCTTTGTGGCGCCACACTTAAGCTTGATGCTGGAGATCGACCTTTGCTTGCCCTAGTTATAACGGTGATTAATTTAACTAAACTAAATCCTTTGTTGTTATACATGTAGAACCATCCTTAACTAAAATTTTAGGATGGAGGTGGATGCAGTTTTTGAGAGAGTTCAGTAAAAACTCTGGCCGGTTGCGCTACTGGCTCAGTATGTTCTAAGCGCCCAATTTAAGGGAACATACTTCTGTGCCTCCAAGAATTACTTGCATCCATAGTGCGACAAATAAAACGCTGAAAAAATGAAGTTTTACACTTCTATTACAAGTTAGCACCTTTATTCTTACAAAATTCTTATAGTGCCAAATCTGACCTAATGTATTTTTTGAACCAAATTGCCTACCGAAAAGTCTATAAAGTACTTTCTCGAGTCCTCAAGCTTTACTAGAAAGATGCGTTATTGCCTAAATACATGTTTCGAGCATGTTTCGTATATTAGTCCCGATAGCGTAATGAATAAGCTAAGACTTTGGTTTAGCAAGCTGAATCAATTTGTTGAGCTATTTGCAGTTTAGACTAAGTTTATTGGTTTTATTGAAACTGCCATAATGATGATTTTTACAGCTCAGGAGTGAACTGAATACAGCCGCAGATAAGCATTTAGATCTCTTTAAAGAAGCCTGACTTTAGAGTATTGAAAGTTGGGCTTCTTGTTATTTTGCTCATTAGGCTGGTATTTTGATAAAGGTTGCATGTTTTGAAGGGTGGTTTGGGTGTTTCGATTTATATTTGTTGCCTTATTGCTTACTAGTTTTGGTTCAGCGCAAAATCTAAACATTATTGGTACAGGAAGTGTGGTCGGCCTTTACTATCCTGTTGGCGGCGCAGTTTCTTTTATTAGTAATAATGAGGTTGAAGATTCACTTTTAACCGTTCAAGTAACGCTTGGCTCAGTTGCTAATTTAGAGCTGCTGCGAGCAGAAAAAATACAGTTAGCCATAGCTCAGTCAGATGTTCTATTTGAAGCGTACACTGGCACCAGAGGATTTGAAGGAAATAATTTAGATTCAGTTCGGGCACTCATGGGCTTACATGCAGAACCCCTTCACCTAGTTTGCCGGCAAGATGCCGGCATAAAGACATTTGAAGATATTGTTTCGAAACGCATAAATGTAGGGCCAGAAGGTTCAGGAATTTTAAATACAGCTCGAGTTGTGCTTGAGGCTTATGGTATTTCTGAATTTGAGCTTAGAGCGAGTTATGAAGAGCCTAAAGAAACACCAGATTTGCTTGTAAATGGTGAGATTGACTGTTTTTTCTTTACGGTTGGGGTGGGGGGCGCAGTGATTCAGGCAACAGCAGCTCGAGTTCCTATTTCTCTAATTGCGATTGATGGTGCGGAACTCGAGCCGCTTATTGAGGCGTTTCCTTATTATTCGTTTGTGACGGTTCCTGCTAATACCTATATTGGGGTTAGTGAGGATGTTACGGTGTTTGGCGTTAAGGCTTTTTTGGTTACAACTGAGGCGTTAGGTGAGAAAACAGCTTATGATATTGTGAAGGCGTTGCTGGTGTCTTTTGATACGCTTAAGTCGACCTATCCTGCACTCGAGTCTGTTATGAAGTCTGAAACGCTTGATGGTTTGAGTGTGCCTTTGCATATTGGTGCGCTTCGGGCGTTTAAGGAATTGGGTTTGTATTCAAATTGACTTTTGTAAGGCTTACAATTTTGCAACAAAATTCAAAGTACTCTATATAATCAAGCTTTTGCTTAGTATGAGCTATAGGAGGGCAGCATGCCAACAATTACAGTAGATGGTAAATCAGGTGAGTTCGGTGCAGATAAGCGTTTGGTGCTAGCGATTAAAGAATTAGGTGTGAATATTGGGCATCGTTGTGGGGGTAATGGTAAGTGTACTACTTGCCGTGTCGAAGTAACTAAGGGTGAACCTGACACTATGACTAGGGCTGAATATGACAAGCTTGTTGAAAAAGAACTTTTAGGTGAGGCAAGATTGTCTTGTCAAATGACTTGCTCTCAAGATATGGAAATGACGGCTGGTATGACTTTAGAGAATATGGAAGCTTGGACAGATACGGGTGGCATGCCAGCAGATGAAGTTAAGCCAGAAGCTGTTTTTATAGCTAAATCTGACTTAGCTTAAGTAAAGGGTTAATTGAACTAGCGCTCAGTTTTTCTGGGTGCTAGTTTTTCTTTGTAAGCTTAAATACACCATCGACCTAGCCCATCCGGTTTTACCCAGCTGTTTCGGCATTTAATATGTTTGCAGTGTTTTAAATGCAAAAGGCTATAGAAGGTCTATCTTGTGGTTCTAATACCATTTCCGTTGAAATAAATAACAAGTCCGCTTAGGAGCGTATAAATCTCTTTAGAGTTCATTAAGCGTATTATCGGACTTGCTATAACTTAAGATAGAGTTTTTAACTCGCTGGGATGCTTGTACTATGCTGAAGACTTAATGAAGATGCTGGGTCGTGTTTTGTAAATAAATGGGCACAGCTTAAGCCTATTTTTGTGCATCATTAAGTTACGCTGCGTTAGGCAGATTATGGGTTTTTAAGGAGTGATAAATGCGTAAATTCATTTTTTTGAGTTTGACACTGGTTTTGTTTGCTGCGCAAGCACAAGATTTTGATTGGCAAGAGTTAGGTGAAAAAACGTATGCAAATTGCATGGGTTGTCACCAAGCGACAGGTGCGGGTATCCCTCCGGTCTTTCCGCCATTGGCAGGTCATCTGCCTAATATAGTCACAAAAGATGGGGGTAGAGAGTACCTGATTAATATTCTTTTGTTTGGCTTACAGGGTGAGATTTCGGTTTTAGGTGAAAGCTATAATGGTGCAATGCCGTCTTGGACATCGTTATCAGATGAGCAGATAGCAGCTGTTGTTAATTATCAGTTGTATAGTTGGGGTAATGATGAACGTTTACCTGAAGATTTTGCAATCATTTTGCCAGAAGAAGTAGCGGCACAAAGAGATGCAGGTTTAACTGCTGCGGATGTTTATGCGTCAAGAGGCGAATTGGGCTTAGCTGACGACGAGTAAACCTAGAGACTAATTTGTAAGGCTGAGCTAGATTTATTTTTCTAGCTCAGTTTGCTTTTTTAAGTAAACCTAAAATTTATTGCTAATTGACTAGCTACAGAAGCGGCGCTTAGCTAGCTTTTTTCTTGGCATTTAAGAATTACAATTCTGTTGTTTAGTAATCGCATGAAAAGTTTGATAGTGCAGTTATTGGTGGAATTGCTTTTCAATAGCGTTTCCACGAATGGTTGCACCATCAAACCATTCGTGCGACCATTGAACATGATGTATCTGAATCCTAGGGGAGTAAAAATTAACCAACTCAGTCGCTGGTACAATGTTTCTTGGAACTGCAACAAGTAAAAATAAACTTGTAATACTAAGCTGAATTATCAATGTCGCACTGCTTTATAATTTCGACCTTGCCGACGTAGTCGAGACAGCTTTGG
>CAYGTA010000495.1:0-3549 GCA_964352605.1 uncultured bacterium
CCGCTTTCTGCGCCTTTCAATTGAAGCAAAAACAGTAATGACGAGAATAGAACTAGCGCTGTGATCTGCACCCAGCCCCGCCTTGCGCGGTATTATCTTTTTGAGCCATTGGTCTTGTGCCACCAAGTCATACACTTGGTTATTGGTACATCACTGCAAAGCGGCGGAGAACCCATCCGGCCCAGCCAAAAAGTCCAGAAAACTTCTTACCTTTGAAGGTAGATAGCTACGATCAGCGTAAATAGCCTGAATATGCAATTTCGGCCATGCAACCTCGGGCAAGACAGTTTCAAGTCGACCGTCTTTCACGTCATTCTGGGCCGACCAGTTTGGCACCATTGCAAAGCCCATTCCAGCCATTGCTGCCTGATGAAGAATGCTTTCGTTGCCGCTGACCAATACGGGCCTGAGTTTGACATCTAACCCATTCGCACCTCCAAATTTGATGCGCCCGTCACTGGCAACTTGAGAATAGGCAAGCATCGGCGCGTCATTCAGATCGCCCGGCGATTGTGGGCGCCCAAATCTGTCCAAAAAGGCCGGGGCCGCGACCATTTGAAAGGTCACCTCTGCCAGTTTTCGCGCGATCAGCCCATCGTCCAATTTGAACGCAACACGCAGTGCCAGATCGATACCCTCTTCGACCATGTTGATTTTGCGGCCGCTCAGGTCGACATCAAAAGTCACATGCGGGTTTTGCTGATGATAGGCCGTCAGGATTTGCGCAAAGGCTGGATTGGACATCCAAACAGGCATCGACATTCTGAGCGTACCGCGCGGTGACAGGCTGTCGGAGGTCAATTGCGCCTCAGCTTCGGCCAGCCCATCAAGCAAAGGGCGGATCGTTTGCAAGTACTGCGCGCCTGCCTCGGTCAGACTCACGTTCCGACTGTTGCGATTGAGCAGGCGCGCGCCGACGCGCGCCTCCACATGTTTGACGTGTTTGCTGGTCATCGCAGGCGAGAGACCAAGGCGCTCCGCTACGGCAGAAAAGTTCTTGTGTTCAGCGACTTCAGCGAAAACACGCAAGCTTAGCAGTGTGTCCATCATCAACCCAAAGCGAATGTTCAATCAACAAATACCGCAATGATATCGATTTTGGAAACGTTTATCACTGCCTTCATCACAACGCGCTGCAAAAGCGATTTTTTGGAGAGAACGATATGACAACGATTGACGCAAACCCCGTACAAACCAGCAAGGGCTGGACCATTGGCCTATGGGTCGTCCAAGCCCTTTTGGCTGCGATGTTCCTGATGGCGGGCGCCACAAAGCTGATGTCCGGATCGGCCGAGTTGGTCGCGATGGGCATGGGCTGGGCAGAAAACGCGCCCTTCCTGCTGATCAAATTCATTGGCCTTGCGGAAGTCGCAGGTGCTCTTGGTCTGATCCTGCCAGCCGCAACACGCATCATGCCCGATTTGACGAAACTGGCTGCAGCCGGTCTTGCCGTGATCATGGTTCTGGCCGCTGGCCTGCACATCACACGCGGCGAATTCGAAGTGGTGCCGGTCAACGTGATCCTGTTTGCACTGGCCGCTTTTGTGATCTGGGGCCGTACGAACAAGGCACCGATCGCACCGCGCGATTGATCCACCCTGACGCGCCCCGGTTTCTCCCGCCGGGGCGCCCTTCCTTTTGCAATAGGTCGCCGTCCCATGCTCAATTTCATGCCTGTCGCCAACACAAACCTTTCTCCGCAAAGTGACCGCCTGTCTTGGGGGGCGGTCGAACTTCAGGTGACCGACCTTGATCGGGCGGTTGCGTTCTGGAGCACGGCCTTGAGGCTGATCGAACGCGATCACACAGCGCCGGGGATCGCACTTGGAACAAGGGATCGCACGCTGATCGTCCTTCATCCCGGTGCGGAAACCGGTGTCAAAGCGCCCTTTACGGGCATGTATCACGTCGCAATCGGCGTGCGCAGTCAGGTCGAGTTTTCACGCATTCTTGCCCGTTTGATCCAACTGAATGTGCGAGTCGGCCCGACGGATCACTTGATGGCGAAATCGCTGTACTTCCATGATCCTGACGGTCTGGAAATCGAAATTACGTATGAGACTCCGAAACGGTTTTCGCATTTTGGCGACATGAGCCAAGGGCTCAAGCTGTTCGGTATTGACGGCAAGGCCCACTCTGGCCGCGGACCGCTGGATGTGAATGCCGAACTTATCTTTGCTGCGGGCACAGACCCGATGGCACCGTTGGCGGACGACAGCTACCTTGCGCATTTGCACTTCAAGGTGGCAGCACTCGAGCCTGCCTTGGACTGGTTCGAGACACTTGGATTCGAACGCCACCTGACGCTGGACGCGTGGGGCTTTGCCGATATGGGCGCGGGCGCGCCCAACACGCACCGGTTGGCCATGAATATCTGGGCTGGGCCAAACCACCCGCCCATGCCGAAAAACATGGCTGGGTTGGTGCACTACGAATTGTTCACACACGGCGAGATTACCGCTTCACCACATCTGCACCAAGACGGCGATGTCTTGCGCGGAACTGATCCTACAGGCGTCGCAGTTACGCTTCGTACTGCCAAATAGGAGAGCATTATGACAGATACCCCGACATCCTACCGTAGAGCACAGATCATTTTGCACTGGGTCGTTTTCGCGGCCATCTGGGTGCAATGGCTTTTCAACGAGCCGATGAAACGCACCATCGAGGCCATGCAGACCGGCGCGACACCCGCCGACGGTGACATGACCATGGCTTTGGTCCACGTCGGCTTTGGATCGACAATCCTGCTGGCGGTGCTCGCACGGCTCTATCTGCGCTATCGCTACGGCGCGCCGGGTCACGCCCCTGGCACATCCCCGACGCAAGCCAAGATTGCTACAATTGTTCACTGGTCGCTTTACGGCACGTTGATTGCCATGGTGATCACGGGCGGAATGACATGGAACGGTGTCGCTGATTTGGGCTATGTGCATTGGTTTTTGAATATTGTGCTCTTTGGCCTGATCACCGCCCATGCCGCCGCCGCCCTCTTCAATCAGTTCGTCCGCAAGGACGGCACGCTGGCGCGCATGATCCCTGTCCTCAAAAAGTAAAAATATCGCCCGAGCCGCAATGGAACCCCGTGGCTCGGGCGTATCACCCCACCAGCCAGATTAGCTTGGACCCCGATATGCAACGTTTCTTTGCAGCAACCTCACCATACTTCACATGGGCAGTGTTGGCCTCTCTTGGGGTCATGATGACCTTCACGGCGCTGACATCAACGGATCCGAAGATCTTCAACCAACTTGTGCACCCATCTGGTGAAACCTCCGCAAGGCTGTTGATTGTGACGATGATGGCGACCCCTTTGGCGATGCTGCTGAAAGGATGGCGTGGACCGCAATGGCTCAAACGCAACCGCCGTTATCTGGGCGTCGCCTCCTTTGGCTATGCCTTGCTGCACACAATTTTCTACCTGCTGGACAAGGCGTCACTGGCAACTGTCGTTGACGAATTGCCGCGTCTCTACATCTGGACGGGCTGGGTCGCGTTTATCATCTTCGTACCGCTGGCGCTGACATCAATGGATTACTTCGTGCGCAA
>CAYGTA010000496.1:0-3542 GCA_964352605.1 uncultured bacterium
CCATGATAAATCCGCACAAGTTCACGAGCGAAAACCCTATGAGCATTTTTGACATCTTGCTCAATTAAGCTTTTTGCCTCATCTAAATCTAAACCAGTACAAAGTTCAACATAGCGGTACAAAAGCTCATCAGGTACCTGCATAGCTTTTTTAAACATAGATTCAGGTTCTTCAGCAATGCCAATATAGTTATTAAGAGACTTTGACATCTTCTCAACACCGTCAAGACCTTCAAGCAAAGGCGTTGTCAAAGCAACTTGCGGTGCCATGTCGTGTTCCCGCTGAATATCACGACCTACCAACAAGTTAAAAAGCTGATCCGTACCTCCAAGCTCAATATCCGCCTGAATTGCAACCGAATCGTAAGCTTGCGCTAGTGGGTACAAAAGCTCATGCATGCTAATAGGTACACCCTCCCGAAAACGATTGGTAAAATCATCTCGCTCCATCATGCGGGCAACCGTATACTTAGCTGCCAACTTAACAATATCTGCAAAACCTAAAGGCTCGAGCCATTCGCTGTTATGCCTAATTTCTAGTTTATTAGGGTCACTATCTAAAATTTGGGTAGCTTGCGCAACATAAGTTTCACCATTTTTTCGCGTTTCTTCAAGCGTAAGAACAGGGCGTGTTTTTGATTTGCCGGTAGGGTCACCAATCATGGCGGTAAAATCACCAATAATTAAGACAACTTTATGCCCTAAGTCTTGAAACTGCCTCATTTTGCGAAGCACCACCGCATGCCCAACATGCAAATCACTACTACTCGGATCAACACCCAATTTAACCCTTAACTGCCTATTTTCTTTAACTGCAAGCTCGAGTTTTTCTTTGAGTCCGTCTTCGGGTACAATTTGGGCTGCGCCTCGGTTAAGAATGCTTAGGGTTTCTTCTAGTGTCATTGGTTTTTCCTTACTTTGAGGTATGAATATTTCAAAACACAGTAGTTTACCTTGGAACTACAGTATTTACGGGTATAGATAATTATTTTGCTTGGTTTTACAGGATGTGCCGAGGTAATGCTAAATAACCATAATAACCGTCATCCATAGCATCACCCCCTAAATGTGATTGATCTTTAAGTTTCACAGCTAAAGCTTAGCAGGTGTTCATGCTTAATAGCAATAATTACTTGATGAACTTAGTCTTTTTTAAACTATCTACTACTATTGACCCTGCCTGCAATAAGGTAGGCTAGGTTCATGAAACGAGATGAACTTGTCACTTGGCTAAATGATTACTTAGCCCTTGCAGATTACAAAGATATTTCATTAAACGGCTTACAAGTTGAGGGTACAGACGAAGTCAATAAAATTGCCTTTGCAGTTGACAGTAGCTTGAATACTTTTCAACAGGCTGCTGAACTTGGTGCCGATATGCTTATTGTGCATCATGGACTTTTTTGGGGCAAACCCCTTGCTGTAACAGGTATGCATAAAAAAAGAATTGCCTTTCTACTAGAGGCAAACATGAGTCTTTACGCAGCTCACATTCCTTTAGATGCCCACAAAGAAGTCGGTAACAACTGGGGCTTAGCCAGACTTATCGGTTTAACAGATTTAGAAGACTTTGGTGACTGGCAAGGCAAAGCTATTGGCGTTAAAGGCATTTTCCCTAACCCTGTATCTTTACGAGAATTAGCAGACAATATAGAAAATACCCTTTCACAAATATCAGGCGGAAAAACCACCGAACCCCTCATGGTTCATAATGGCGGCACGCTAGAAATCTCAAGCTTAGGCTTAATTTCAGGCGGAGCAAGCTGGGATGTCGTTACCGCAGCAGAACAAAACCTAGATGCCTTTGTGACAGGCGAACCCAAACACGAAACCTTTTACGAAGCATTTGAACGAGGCATAAACGCGTTATATGCAGGTCACTACATGACAGAAACCGTAGGCGTAAACCTACTCGCAGAAAAACTACGGGGAGAATTTGACTTAAGTACTGACTTTATTCACCTACCCACAGGATTATGACGCAAAAACCATACTTCATTGTTTTTGAAGGCCCAGAAGGTGCAGGCAAAAGCACCCAGATAAAACACCTCAAAGCAAAACTCGAGCTTTTCAATAAAGCTGTTGTTGTCACCCGGGAGCCGGGGGGTACCCCTGCGGCTGATGCTATTCGAACCGTCATTTTGGACCCTAGTTTAGAAATAAATCCCTTATCAGAGTTTTTGCTTTACTCAGCAAGTAGAGCGCAACATGTTGCAGAAGTCATAAAGCCTGCCTTGGAGCAAAACAAGATTGTCATTAGTGATCGTTTTTCAGGAGCTTCGGTAGCTTACCAAGGCTACGGGAGGGGTTTAGACCTGAATTTCATTCATGACTTAAACCAAAGAGCCACTCAAGGCATAGTGCCTGATCTTGTTTTACTATTAGATATAGACCCTGAAGAAGGACTTAAAAGAGTAGCAAACAGAGGGCAAAAAGACAGACTCGAGCTTGCTGATTTATCTTTTCATAAAAAAGTTAGGGCTGGCTTTTTAGAGCAAGCAAAAACAAATGCATCTTGGCTGGTGCTAAATGCTGCACAAGCTGAAACAAGTCTTGCTGATAGAATTTGGCAGCTTGTTCAGTCGAATTTGGAGTAAATCATGCGTTTAATAAGTCTCGTTTGTTTATTGGCATTTTTCTTAGCAAGCTGCCAGCAACAAACCGTCTCAAAAGAAGTACCCGAAGTGCTAGCAAGCTTCCCACATGACCCTATTGCCTTTACGCAAGGTTTGCTGCTTCACAATGGCAAATTTTATGAAAGCACCGGCCTTTATAATCAGTCTGACTTACGAGAAGTAGATATTGAAACAGGGCAAGTTATACGCATTTTTCCACTAGAAGATCAATACTTCGCTGAAGGACTAGCTCGAGTTGAAGATAAGCTTATTCAGATTACATGGCGTGAAGGCAAAGCTTTTGTTTATGATCTTGAAACCTTTAATTTAGAAAACAGCTTTGACTACAGCACAGAAGGATGGGGGCTTTGCTATGACGGTGAAAGTCTCTTCATGACTGACGGTACAAGTACCCTCTACCAACGCAACCCCAATGACTTCAGCATAATCAAAGAACTCACTGTTCAATTAAAAAATGAAACGGTTATTAATCTAAACGAACTCGAGTGTGTGGGTGATTTTGTTTATGCAAATATTTGGCAGACTGATCGTATTGTTAAGATTGATAAAAAAACGGGTCGGGTTGTATCTGAAATTGATGCAACTAATCTCTTGTCACCATCTGAAAAAGCAGCTCTGTCACGTGATGCTGTTCTTAATGGAATTGCTTATAATCCAGAAAAAGATACTTTTTATCTAACGGGTAAACTATGGTCAAAACTTTTTGAGGTCAGATTTGTTGAAAGCAATTAGTTTTTGTTTTTAAAAGCATTCTCAAAAACTTTTTGTACAAGATGTTTTAGCTCTTTTTGACAACATGCAGTTTTCAGCTTAAACCAACCATTGACTTAAGCTATGGGTTTCTACTCAGCTAGTTCGGCATTTAATACCAAGCTGACTTATAAAGTCTTACGACATTTATAAGTCC
>CAYGTA010000497.1:0-3541 GCA_964352605.1 uncultured bacterium
CCAAAGTGATCTGTACCAAACCAGTGCACACCGTTTGGTTTTATGAGTTTATCTTTAATGACTAAGTCTGTGACATCAAAGGGTGTCCAGATAAAAGAAATCAGTGCAGCTAAAACAAACATAAAACTTAAGAAAAAGCCAATCATAAAAGAGCGAGACCTTAAAGCGGTCGCCAACATACTTTGGTTTTTCATTAGGCTTTTTTCCTGAGTCTTGGGTCTACCCATGCATAAGCTATGTCAACTAAGAAGGTGACAGTAACAACGGCACAAACAAGTACCATAACCACGCTTTCGACAACAATGAGGTCTCTTTGGGTTATACCTTGAAAGACGAGCCTGCCTAAGCCGGGTAAGAAAAACACATTTTCTATAATGATTGCGCCTGCCATAAGAAAAGAAAACTGTAGACCAATGATGGTGAGTACAGGTATGAGTGCATTGCGTAGTGCGTGTTGCCAGAGGGTTTGTTGACGGCTTAAGCCTTTAGCTCGAGCTGTGCGTACAAAGTCTTCGTCGAGCGTGTCGAGTAAAGAGGAGCGCATGACTCTTGCTAATATGGAGGCTTGAGGTAGGGCCAAAGAAATAGCGGGTAAGGTGAGTGATTTTAAAGCTGCAAATAGACCTGCATCCCAGCCAGCAAAGCCACCAGCTGAAAACCAGCGTAAAGTGATAGCAAAAAGTAAAACCAGTAGCATGGCAAACCAGAAGTTGGGTATGGCTATACCTAATTGGGTAAAACTCATAACTGAGACATCTCTAATAGATCCACGTTTACTGGCAGCCATAATGCCTGCCGGAAAAGCAATAAGGGTTGATAAAACAAGGGCGTAAATAGCTAAAGGCAGTGAGACTTGCATGCGTTCTAAAATGAGTTCTGAAACAGGGCTGCGGTAAGTGTAACTTAAGCCAAAATCACCCTGCAGCATACCGCTTGCCCAGCTAAAGTAACGCTCAATTGGGCTGGTGTTTAGCCCGAGTTCTTCACGTAGTGCGTTAAGCGTGTCGGGTTGTGCGTTTATGCCCAACATAAAGGCAGCAGGGTCACCAGGTACAACTTCAATAACCGCAAAAATAACGACGCTAGCTGCAACTAAGCTAAGCACCAGAGAAATAAAACGAAAGAAAATAAAACGAATCATTCAGATAGGTAAAAGGTGAAAAGTAGAAAGGGTGTAAAGCGATTTTTTAAAGCTGCAAGATAGACAGTAAAGCGGTCATCCTGCAGCTTACTTGTTTGTGTTCCTACCCCCCTTGTTAGGGGGGAGTTAAGGGGGAATTGCTTCACTCAGGGTTGCTCTTTCAGCTAGCTATTAGAGGATTACTGCCAGTAGACAGCGGTCATGTCGTTAGCTTGGGTTGGTGAGTTCTCCCACATGCCTACAAGATCAGCATTTTCTACAGATGTGCGTGCTAGTTGAAATAAGTAGCCGTTTACATAATCATCTGAGATTTTTTGTTGAGCGGCTTGCATTAAAACGGTACGCACATAGTCATTCGTAGAAGCATTTAGGGCATCCATAATGGCTTTAAAATCTTCATCTGCATACTGAAAGTAATAATCATCACGAGCGTAAATACCAATATCCATGGGTTCAGTGTGACTAACAATGGTTAAGTCAAAAGCTTTGTTGGTAAAGACTTCTTCAAGCCACTGCGCCCACTCGAGATTTGCTATTTCAGTTTCAATGCCTACATCACGAAGTTGTGAAGCAATAATTTCGCCACCACGACGTGCGTAAGAAGGAGGAGGCAGTTTTAAGCTTAGCGTTAAACCGTCAGCGTAACCTGCTTCTGCAAGTAACTCTTTAGCTAATTCAGGGTCAAAAGCTGAGTTTCCTGTAAGATCAAGATAAGCAGGGTTATGGGGCGCAAAGTGCGTACCAATAGGGGTACCGTAGCCAAACATAGCGCCATCAATAATAGCTTGACGATCAATAGCATGAGCGATGGCCTTACGAACCCTAAGGTCAGAAAGCGCTTCTGACTTATTATTCATAGATAAAATGGTTTCACCTTCACTCGAGCCTACAACGACTTTAAAGCGTGGGTCTGCGTCGAGTTGGTCAAGAATTTCTGGTGCAGGAAAGCCCGGAAAAGCGTCAATATCTTCAGCCATAACTGCAGCAAAGGCAGCTGTCGGGTCAGAGATGAACTTAAAGGTTACTTCTTCTAAACGCGCAGGTACACCCCAGTAATCAGGGTTTTTGCTAATGACAACACTGTCGCCTTTATTCCAAGCAGAAAAAACAAAAGGACCTGTGCCAATAGGGTTGGTTTCGTTCGTATCAGCACTTTCAGGTGCAACTATGACTGCGTCACCCCATGCAAGGTTAAATAAAAGACTACCGGTTGCTTGAGAAAGTGTAAGTTTAACGGTGGCGTCATCTATGACATCCACACTGCTAATAGCAGCAAAAAGCGCCTTTTGAGCATTGGTGCTGTCTTCAGCACGTGCGCGATCAAAAGAAAACTTAACATCATCAGCCGTAAAGCTCGAGCCGTCATGAAAGTTAACGCCTGTGTGTAGCTTAAAGGTGTACTCTAGGCCGTCTGCTGATATGTCCCAGCTTTCAGCTAAGGCAGGCAAAATAGAGCCGTCAGATGCAAATCTGGTTAAGCCCTCAAAGATGTTGGCGTAAACCACTTCGTCTATAGCTGCGGCTGCGCCTCCGGTTGGGTCTAGCATGGGGGGTTCTAATTGCATACCTAGTGTGACATCGCTGCGTTGAGCAGTGCCAAAGCTAATAAGGGCAAAGAAAACCAAAAAAACGAATAGTCGTTTCATGAAAACCTCCTATTAAGTAGTTTACTCTTTTTTAAGCATAACAGGTTTAATGAAGGCTTTACATGTGCTTTGGTTTCAACGGTCCAAGACCGCGTTTAGTTCCTTAAGGAACTAAACGGAAATGGCATAAAATGAAATGTAATATCTACTTACTTTTGACGGTATATTTTTTGTCTACTCTTATTACTAAGCAATCGGCAACTATTTAGTATAGCTAGGGGCGTTTGGGTTTTGGTAAGGATCTAGCTATGGCAAAGCATTTAGAGGTTTTTCTAGAAGAGCAATGTCTTTTATTGGAACCAAAGGCTGACATAACCAATAACTATGTTTTTGAGATTATTGATGAAATCTATGATCTTGCGAGCACATACAGAGTATCAAAGCTCTTTATAAAAATAAATAAACTAAACTTCAAAATTGACACTATGCAGCTTTTGTTTGGATCTTTTTCTAAAATAAAAGACCGTCATCCTCTTAAGCTCAGAATAGCTTTAGTAGGCTTTGAACACCTTAAACTCTTAAGGCTCATAGAAACCTTTTACATAAACCGTGGCTACACCATAAAGCTATTTAAGCAAAAAGAAACAGCAAGCTCTTGGTTAGCTAAAAGATAAGCATTTAGAGAAACGTATCAGTAATAGCAGGTCCATGAGAAATATAGCCTTTTGTATTTAAAACACTGCAAACGTTTTAAATGCTGAACTAGCTGAGTAAAAACAGATGTACTAAGTTGATGCTGTGTTTTACTTGAAAG
>CAYGTA010000498.1:0-3534 GCA_964352605.1 uncultured bacterium
GTGAGCATAAGTTCACGCTCGAGTGCTTGCCAGTCAACCTCTTGCCAGTCAAGAATTTGGCTTTTGACATAACCTGAAAGAGCGCCTTCTGAAAAGTGGATAAGGTCTGCACCTTGCGATTTGGCCAAACGCATGAGTTGACGAATCTCATGACCGTTAGCGGCAACATCTTTAGAAATCACGCTTTGTGCGGTAGCAATATTTATACTCGTGTTTGGCATAAGCTTAACTGTGAGCTTTAGTCATGCTGTACGAGTCATTCAGGAAAACTTGAAGGCTGTATCTAAAGGCTTTACTGATAATCATATTTACTCTTTTCTGAAAAACTTAAAGATAACCGTAAGCTTTAAGAATCTTGAGATGATTTAAGGTCACAATAGCTCGATACTCGAGTTCGCAGCTAGGGCTTACTGGGGGCCAAGTTATCTTCCAACCGCCATCTTCTTGTTGTTTTTTAACGAGCGCTTCTAAATGAGCTTTCATGAGTTCAGGTTTGTAAAGTTGATAAGCTAAGCTGCTGGGTGTGGGTGCGTAAGCGTAAGGCGGATGCACGTAACCCTCGCCATTTAGGTCTAAAGCGCTGTGTTTCAAAACAATCTTGCCAATGCGTTTAAAAGCTTCATTAGCGCGCTCTTGGTCGGGTGCATGCTCCAAGAAAAGTAAGATGCAGATAAGGTCATTATCATGCGCATCTTCTAAGCTTTCAATAACACTCCAGCAGAACGATGTGGCTTTACTAAGCCAAGCATGATTTATTTTGTGTTTATGCAAAAGACCAGCAATGCTAGCTGTCGGATTTATGTTAGCGCTTGGATTAGGCTCTGTATTCCACCAGGGTGCACGAGGTGCATCTGCAACGCTTTCTAAAACAAAAGGAATACCGCCATCAGGCCTTGTAATGCTCGTAATAAAGCTGCAAATATCCTGAACAAAGTCACCCTTTAAGCCAAGATCATCCAAAATCCGTAACGCAAATTCTTGATCAATAGGTTGACTAGAAGCCGTACGTTTGTCAGGCTCGAGTGCGTTACCAAAGCCCTTGTCACTATTTTGATAGGCTTTGAGTGCCGCTAGTACAGCTTCACGTGAGCCGTTTTTAAAGTGATAAGCAAATAATTGGCGTTCTAATAAGCGTGCATTATTTAAAATAAATAGCTCGGCTTTTTCTAATAGACTCATGCTGTTTCCTTAGGGTTAAGAGCTTAAAGTGCGACGGTTTCTTAAGGCGCTCAGAACCGTCAACGCTTGATTTTTTGTGTACTGTTTATACGCATTAGACTCTAAAGCGCAGAGGGCCATCTTGCCTTCCGTATTAAAATGCACACCCCAACCATAGCGTTTAGCTAGTGGAGACGCGCGCATACAAGGGTACTGTTTTGTAAAAAAGGCTTTCTTAAGGTCTTCTTTAGTTTCAGGTGAAGCTTGTAGATTTTTATGAAGATAATACACTTCAAATAAAAGCTCTTTTTGCGTAAACACATAAGGTTGCGCAGACAGAAGTTCAAACTGAAGCTGAGCAATCGTTTTTTTATTTACTTTGCTTGGTGGAATGAGTCCTTGAGTTGCAGGACAGTCAGGAGCAACCTCAATAAACGTTTCAACGTAATCCATTTAAGCTTTGCCTACCCAACGCACCCCAATATCAGCAGATTCGCGTAACCTATCACCCAACTGACCCGTATGATGTTGCGCATGACGAATGTTGTAAAGATGAAGCTCGAGCTTGTTAAACGGTAACCATGAAAACCCTGAAGGCTCACTAAAGTTAACGCTTGCTAAATAACTATCTACTCTAGCTTGGCAGAGTTCGAGGTACTCGAGTAGATCTTCTTTACTGTAAATGGCTTTGTCTGTAGGGTAGTTGTCTGAGCGGTACTTTAGGTACTCGTATTGCTCTAAGTGGTTTTCCCAAGCTTCAAAGTGGTTTTCTGAGTCATGAAGGTATAAATGTGTGTAGAAAATCGTGTGAAAGCTAATGTGCCAAAATCTATTTTTGAAACTGGGGTCTTGCCATAAGTCTTCAGGGCAAGATTCTATGCAGCTTTTATGCATGCTGAGGGTTGCGTGGTACTGACTTTTGAGGGCTTTGAGTAGTTCAGACAAAAGATGACTCCTTAAACTAAAGCGCTAAGCTGCTTAGCGGTGCTGGTCAATCAAAATGGCGTTACCGTCTGGGTCAAGTAGACTCAATTCGGCTGGACCTGTGCTGTTTTCATCAGCTTCTTGAGTTAAAGCTATGCCTTGTGCTTTGAGCTTTTTTTGAAGCTCACGTATATCAGTGAAAGGATTTACTTCTTGAGCGTTAACATCCCAACCAGGATTAAACGTCAGAATGTTCTTATCAAACATGCCTTGAAACAAACCAATGATGGTCGTGTCATTTTTTAAGATAAGCCAGTTCTGCTCTTGATTTCCGCCCGTAACTGTAAAGCCAAGCTTCTCATAAAAATCTTTTGAAACCTGAATGTCTTTCACAGCCAAACTAATTGAAAATGCGCCTAAGTCCATACATCCTCCTTCAGAAATTTGTACTCAGTTTTCTAAAAGCTAAAAAAATTGTAATACTGAGTTACGAATATATTAACTATACCTTAATAAATAAGGCATATCAAGCTCGAGCTAAAAAATGCTTGTTGAATATTTGGTATTTCTCACATTGTGAGTGGCTTGTAAGAAAATTGTAAGCACAAGCTCTCTATACTTTGCTTCAATACACAAGGAGCACAGAAAGCACCTTAGTCTCGGAGCGGTAATGCCAAGAATTTTAGTTGTAGAAGATGACGCAGCAAGCCATGAGTTCCTTTGCAAGTTTTTAAAACGCGAAGGACACGAAGTACTATCAGCCTATGACGGTGGACAAGCCTTAGAGCACATCGCCCAAGCCGATATGATGCTTCTAGATGTCATGATGCCAGTCATGAACGGTCATGAAGTAGCAGAAGCGGTAAGACGCGAATACCCAAACATGCCTATTCTTATGCTCACAGCACTCTCCACAACCGAAGACGAAGTCAAAGGCCTAGAACTAGGCGCAGATGACTACATAACCAAACCCTACGATTTACGAGAACTAAGAGCACGCATACGCGCACTATTACGCAGATCAGGTCTAAACAACGAACTCAGCTTCGGGCCACTACGCATTGTGCCAGAAACCCGCGAAGTCTACTTAGGCACAAACCTACTATCACTAAGCAAAGTCGAATACGACTTACTCATAACCCTAGCCCAATACCCAGGCCACGTATTTAGCCGCGAAAGACTACTCGAGCGAATCTGGGGGTCAGATTATTACGGTATGGACCGCGTGGTTGACGTGCGCATGGTTGCTTTACGCAAAAAACTAGGTGAAGATGGCCGTGAACCCCTGTTTATAGAAACCGTAAGAGGCTTAGGCTACCGCTTTAAATTTGCAGCTTAACTTATTGTAAATCTAAAATCCTCACCAAACTTGCGGTGGGGATTTTTTTTGATAGCTTTAGCATTTCCACGAATGGTTGCACCATCAGACCATTCGTGCGACCTGGGGGAGTA
>CAYGTA010000499.1:0-3527 GCA_964352605.1 uncultured bacterium
AAGGTTTACTACAATCCTAATCGTCCAGAAAAAAGCTTTCTCGAACCTAATTTTTTATTCAGCTACCTGCTCATACCTATCATGGGACTAATCTGTCTTGGCGCTGCTATTAGCCTTTGGGTAATGGAAAAACGCAATAGCTGGTAACGAGAACGCAAAAAACACTCACTAATTATTGTGGAGCTTAGGTCTTTGGTTTTGGCAGAGGGATCTGGCCGTTGTAGGAAACAACGCGTCCCAATTGTATGGCAGTGCCCTTAGCTTCAGATCTTTTTCTTCCTGTGACCTCTACTCGCAGTAGATGATTCCCATCATCTAAATTAATAATCCAGACCGCGGTAGCTTGCCTATGACCCTTCCATTCTTTTCGTATGTACATGTCACGGCTTTGCATTAACTGACCATCAACATATGCATCAAGCATGCCAAAACCTTCCTCTAAATTCCCTTCTACATAAACACAATTACCTGAAAAGGGAACCTCCATATAATCTCCAGCTTTATCTGATTCCATGAAGGCAAACTTTGCTCGGTCACTTAGAGTTGGGTCTGTTGGATGTGTCCAAGTTCCGTGCCAGTTCACCTCGGGTGATTGCTTTGGCAAAAGCGTAAAAATATCAGCAAAAGATAGATTAGGAAAGGACACTTCGCACTCGCCCTCAAATTCATAGGTTTGGGTTGCGATGTTTAGCTCATCACCTTCAACGGAACCCTCGTTTTGCACAATAGTTTCCAGAGCCAAGTCATAACTCAAATCACTAGCTGAATTTATCGATAGGCTCGTAAAATTATAATCTCTGCCCATGTACGGTTGTAGCTCATCCTTAACGGTTTGAGGTAAGGCTTTATAGCCACTCATGATGCCCAAAATGCCACCGCAATTAGCCACATTGGAGTCCGTATCTTGACCACAGCGTGTACATATTTTAATGGCTTCGATATAATCCCCTTGACCATAAAGCAAGCCAATAAGAATATAAGCACCATTAAAATGTCCTTGGATGTTGAAGCAGCCTGATTTATCGCCAAATGCATCAATCGGATCAGAATCCGATTGCGCCCAAGGACACAAATCAGCATTCCACTTGGCCTCTACTTTGCCCCAAGTTGAACGCCAGTCATTGGGTTCTTCGCTGTACCAGAACAGTACATCATGAATGATCTGGGCATACTGGCTTTCTGCAGGAATAGCTTTCAAGGCTTTTTTGATCAGGTTAATCAAGTCTGTTTCCAGATAGGCGTAAGTATAGAGGGCCGCTAAAAAAGCGCCTGCATAATACCCATCACCATAGTTCATCAAATGGCCAACCTTATCCGCCATGTCAAGAGCTGTTTTTGGCATACCGGGAGAAACAATGCCAATGAAGTCACACTCGATCTGAAAGTCGATATCATCAGCATGAGGGTTATGGATGGGATGGCCTGACAAGCCTGGTTCAATACCAGCTAATAAATTCTGCCGAGCCTGACCATTGGCATGCCAAAGCATGAAGTCTTTTTTGCGGAATACATCTGCAAAATCATCCTGCGTTGCCCCTAAACCCTTATCTCGCAGGATTTCCAGAAAAGCCATATTAGTATAAAGATCGTCCTCGTTGTGAAGCCAAATTTTAGGAGCATCAGGATGAATGTCTAAACTGCCTTCATAGATTTTTCCCTGAGCGTGAAACTCCATGGGCTCGCCCATCATTGCCCCATAAGATTTGCCACTCCAGCCGCCTAAAATTTTATCTTTTAAGTCTGATTTTGAAATTTGAAACATGATTTGTCCCTGTTAGCCTTGCATACCAAATCGAGTATAGAACTTAGCCCACACAGCATCTTCAATGGGTGTACTAGCCGCCCAGACATTAGCCTCAAGCTGCTCCTTATTCAGACTGCCGATCGGATTAGCATGAATACGTGGTTCTTTAAGACAAAACTGAATCGCTAGCTGAAGAAGGTTGACCTCTTCTTCTTGACACCACTGCCAAAATGCCTTAGCTGCCTCGACATCCTTATCATTCTTATAGCGCCCCTTTGCTATTGCTTCATCAATATTGATGCCTGTCAATAGCCCTCGCAATATGGACCAACCATTCATCACGCCTATATCATTTGCCTTTGTAACAGCAAGGAGTTCATTAGCATTCTGCCGAACCAAGTTATGTTCGTCAAAGCAAAGAAGTAGATCGATCTCACCTGTTTCTATGGCCTTTAAATGAAAATCATGTTGGCGCATACCGTAACCAATGTAATTTACTAGCCCTCGAGCTTTAAGTTGCAAAAGCCCTTCTAAAGTGCCGCCTTTGGTTAAGGTTGGTTCAATTTGTGGGGGGTCATGGATCAACATTCCATCAAAATAATCGGTACCTAAAACCTGAAGCTGATCCTCGACATCGCGAATAACTCGCTCTGCAGAATAGTCTGGTGTTCCTTGACCATAAAAGCCCCATTCTACTGCCGAGTGACAGCAAAGGCGACCTGTGATGATGACCTCCTCACGAGGGATTTCTCTTAGTGCCAAACCCAACTTTCGAAGTGAATCACCATAGCAGCGCGCACAATCAAAGTGGTTAACGCCTAAAGAAATGGCATGTTTAACTAAAGCAACTGCCTCTTCATCTTCAACAAAACCAAAATTGTTGCCAAAGCCTTGTGTGCCAAAGGGAATCACGGGAATGTCAAGACCTGTTTTACCTAAACGACGACGGGGTAATGTCATAACTAAGCTCCTAAAGGGTGTTCAGTGCACCAAGCTAAACAATTACGCAAAATAGCTTGATAAGAAGGATGGTGCCAAATCTCTAAATTATGTCCAGGGGTTAATACGCAGACCCTACCTTTACCTTCAAGCCTAGTCCAGCCAGCAGGTTGGGTCCCATGTTCTGATGTAGCGCTCAAAAACTGATCAACCTGAGGGTCATTCATGGCCATTTGATAATGTTCATCTTTAAGCGTAAAGGTGTCACTACCTGCTGAAAGAGGATGTTTACTATCAGGTTCAACGGTGACTAAACATTGCGCTGGATGCCCAACAAAAATGCCCCCCATTAGCTTACATAGGGAAGGTGAATTATCGTAGAGGGCTGTGCCTGAATGAAGAAACAAGATGCTTTTGCCTTGCTTGACATAGTTAACAAAGGACATTCCTATTTCTTCTGAGGCCCAAGCTGCATCATCACTCTGAGATTTATTGTTGGCCTTTGAAAAAACCACAAGAGGATAGTCATTCATCAGCTCAGCTGACCAGTCACTTGGGTTTTCTACGAAGTCAAAGTCAAAACCACAATCACCTAAACTTGTTAGACCATCTCGAGTTAAAGATGCTGGATGAGCGCTGTCATCGCATAAGACTAAGCTACGCATAGCTTATAAACCTAGCATAAACTGAAAAATGGCGTCTTGTTGCCCAGGTAGGTTTTCGTGTCTAAAATCGGGGTAAAGCTTGAGTGATTTTTTGGAGGCAATCTTGTTGTAAGCGGCAAACTGTGTTGAGGGTGGACAAACAGTATCCATTAAACCCACCGCCATAAGCACTTCAGCCT
>CAYGTA010000500.1:0-3521 GCA_964352605.1 uncultured bacterium
GGACGTAATCAACTCTGTAAGAGTTTATGAAGTACCTTTTCGGACTTGGTATCAGGTTAATTTGCTAATGCGCAAATTAACCATAAAAAGACTTAATTCACTTGCATAATTTTAGCAACTGAAGGTACTCCCGCATCATTAACTGCAAATAAGTAGTAATAACCAGGTGTTAAGACATTGTTATTGGCATGTGATCTGAGTGTATAACTCGAGCCATTTTGACTTACAAGATCTACTTCTAAGTGACGCAAATCCGTATTCATACCGTGGGTGTTGGCTGAGAGTTTAATCATGCTAAAACTTGTTATGTTTGCAGCACGTGAACCTGACATAGTTACATTAAAAGTTTGGTTGTAACCCACAAGGTTAGGCGCGGCAGCAATGCTAGGTCTAGCAGCTTCAGTACCGTCATTGTTAAAAAGATAAGCAGGTGTAAAAATCTGTCCATCTTGATGATCTGCAGCGCAGCGACACAAGCCACCACCGGCAATGAGAATACGGCCATCTTGCAGAAGCGTACCTGTCGAGTGGTAGTTACGAGGCACGCTCATGGCTGCTTGGGTACGCCAACTGTTTGTCGTTGGGTTATAAATTTCTGGAATGAGCTTTGATTCAGCATCGCTAAATTCAATGCCTGTGCCATTACCCCCAAGTACCATAACTTCACCGTTTGGCATTATAATACTGGTTTGATAGGTGCGGTTATACGTCATATCAGCAATGCGAGTAGTAACAGGGTTAGTGCCGTTAATGTCAATAATTACGCCTGACCTTAAGCTGCTATTACTACCCTGACTTGGTGTGCCACCTGTCACTAAGATTTTGCCTTCATCTATCATGACAGAGCTACCCCACTGGCGGTAAGTATTGTCACCAGCTCTTACACCTTTATTGGTCGTAGTACCAACCACAGTAGTTACATCGAGCTCATGCATGGTCGCTGTTGCACCTGAGTGAAAAATAGTGCCTCGTGGGCTTAAGTGCATAAAAGGGTACCAGTCTGGCGTTTCTAAACCTGAAGCTAAACCACTAAGGTTAATACCAGGTAAATTCTGCCAACTATTGCTACTCGCATCATAAATCTCTGATCTTCTATTTGAACTTGCACCCATAGAGATAAAAACATCACCATTAGGAATAGCCACTGCAGTGCCATACCAGTGCGGGTTAATCATGCCAGCGACACGACGCCAAGTACTACCATTAAAAATGCTTACTTTCCTACGACTGGTATTACCGTCTCCCCCACCTGCCGCAAAGATCTCACCATTGGGCAGCATAGCTAGACCTGCACAGAACATGTCATGCGTTGGGTTATCAGCTTCAACAAAACTATTGTTACTAGGGTCAAAAATGACGGCTTGCGTATAATTGGCATTAGGTTGACCCCCAAAGCCATCAACGTCATAAGAAGACCAAGCAAGCACGCGACCATCCACTAAGTTCGCCATATGTGTAGCTATAAGCGGCCATTGCTGAACAGCACTCCAACTACCTTCAGAAGCCTCAACAGAAGGTGGTGCTAAAGCAGGATACAACTGCGACGCAGGGACAATCTGGCGAGCCTGCTGAGCACTTGACCACTCGAGTTTAGCAACTGCTCCGCCACCATTTTCGTAGTATTCAATACGAATATCATATTTGGTATTTGCGCTTAGAGAGATGATTGCTTGATCAACGGTTGGTGCGTGATCTGTCCAATTATTAATGATAAGTTGGTTATTAATCCACAGACGAATACCGTCATCACTTGTTGTGTAGAAAGTATAACTACCACTGTACAAAGGTTCAATTTGACCATTCCACTTAATACTAAAGGTATCTGCAGCTATACCTGAAATGGGTGAACCTAACGCCCAATCAAAGTTAATGGTTGCATCAGTTCGTAATATTCGAGTGCCTGTAAAATTAATATCATTATAGTATTCACCTAGTAAGCCCGTACCGCTACCAATGGCAATATCTGTTGTTGCTGAAGCGTTCACTGGACTACTACTACCTGCCGCATTCATGGCTTTTAACTGATACGTATAGCTTGTATTAGCATTAAGGTTTGTATCTGTGTAAGTTGTGGCTGAAGGGCTAGCAATTTGCACGTAGCTACCATTAGCTTCTCTACGCTCTAAACGGTAACTTGTTGCCCCTGCTGAAGCTGTCCAGAAAAGCGTAATTTGTGAAGCCGAGTTAGCTGTTGCAGTAAAATTAGTAGGCGCAGCAGGTACTTGAACTTGACTGCCTTTCTTAGCAAAACTAATATCATCAAGCGTACATGTACCCGCCGGAGAAGCAATATAAACAGATAACCAGTTAAGATCAGCAGGAATAACAATATCTTGAGTTTGTGTAGACCAAGTACTGGTCGTAAAACTAAAACTCTCAGCAATCAGCGTAGCGCTGGCACTTGCAGCTTGAACACCCACCGTACAAGTTTGACCTGCAGCCACTCGAGCTGAAGCCGTAAAGGAGTAGCTTTCAGCTACCTCTAGAATAGACACAGGAATATTTTGTTGTACCCATGTAAAGCTACTAGCATCAAGTGCTTTTTGACCTGTATTTGCTTGACTTGAAATAGCTGTCGTACCCCCAAATACTTGCCAACTCGCTAAGTCCTGTTCAAAGCCACCATTAAGCAGCGCTTCATCTGTAGAAGGTGGAGGCGGTGGAGGGGTAACATCACCCGCAATCAAGCTAAGATCATCAAACTGACACTCTTGCGCTGTTGGTGAAAGAAAGACAGCTATCCAAGCTATACCTTCTGGAATCGTTAAGGTTTTGCCTAATTCTGTCCATATGCCACTGGTAAAAGTAATTGTCTCTGAGAAGCTTTCACCTGCGGCGCCTCCCCCTTGAAACCCAAAGGTACAACTCGCTGTAGAACTAGCTTTACCGTAACCTTTAAAGGTATAGCTTTGCCCTACCTCAATAGAAGAAGCAGGCAAATCTTGTTGAATCCAAGCCCAAGCACTCGTACTAAGTGCCGTAGCACTCTCCCTACCTGTTGTTGTACTCAAAGTTCCTTCAGCAGCACCATACTTAATCCAGTTACCCGTACCCGCTTCAAAATCACTATTCAAAAGCAAGTTAGTACCCGTTGTAACAGCCTGAGTACTAAAGCCAGCTACAGGATAAAGCACTGACTGAGGCACAACTTCTCTTTCTAAACTTTCAGACGACCACTCGAGTTTTAAGCTTGCTTCTTGAGTTGTTTTTTGAAAGCTTAATTCAACAGGGTAATAAGTATTCGCTTTTAAGCTTAAGCTATCTCCTGTTGTGATTATTTGATTATTTATCTTTAAGCTAGCACTACCTTCAACACTTAAGTAGAAGCTATAATCAGCACTAACACTAGGCTTTACAAAGCCTTGCCACTTAGCACTAAAGCTATCAGACAAGACATTTCTACTTGGTGAAGCACTACCCCAATCAAACTGAATATACCTATCAATCTGACTCGAACGAACACCCATCAAATCAGAACTACTAAAATACTCTGCGCTTAAACCTATAGCTTGACTCGCTGG
>CAYGTA010000501.1:0-3518 GCA_964352605.1 uncultured bacterium
ACTTTCCTACCTATAACACTTGGCTTGAGCTTGAACATGAACAACTCGAGCAGGCTATCTACAACAAATAGCAGAGCTGTCAATTGAGCATCTTTGCTACAGCATAAAAACTATTGTTTCCCATAATCCTGATGATATAGCTTTTCATTCCAAGGTCAATCAAGCATATTGTAGCCTCTAACTTATTAGAGGCTACAATATCACTGGTTTTGTCAATAAAGTTCAGAAAAACTGGTTCAAAAGCCCTAAACTAAAGCCTATGATTGCTTTTATTGATAATGAACTTAACAGTGCTTATGAGAAACCTTGGGGTGAAAAAATTATGGCAGCTCGCACTCGCATTAAATATCGTCTTGAAGATTTATCGGGTGATAACTGCCTCATTATTCGCTATAACAACGTCACTCCTGAGCTTTTACAGAATCTAGGTATTAAGGCCCTTTTTATAAGTGGTAACAGTGCCAACCCAGATGAGTACGAACCAAGCGAACAAGAAGGCTTAAAAGATGCCCTTACCAAACTCGAGCTTCCTGCTTTTGGTTTTTGTGGGGGGCATCAGCTTATTGCTGAGGCGTTTGGTGGCAAGCTTGATCGTATTGGTCCTTTAGAGAAGGGTGAGGTTGAGCCAGAAATCACCTTTGCGCCGGGGCTTAAGAAAGAATTAGGTTATAAGCCTATAAGCTTAACGGCGAGTCATCCTGTTGCAAATAAGCTGGGTGATGCACCTGTCTTTAGGCATGCTCACTCTTGGGAAATCAAAACGTTACCTGCGGGTTTTAGTAACTACGCTTCGACAAACATTACGCCTTACCAAATGATTATTCATGATTCCTTGCCGATTATGGGAACCCAGTTTCATCCTGAATACTATACAAACGATAACCCTGCGGGTCGCATCTTGATAGAAAATTTTATTGCTTGGGCAAACTTAAAAGTGTAACTCGAGCGTAGTGAAGCTGTTAGACTGTAAAATGGACATTCAGTTTTTAGAATCTTTTGTTTTTGAGAAGCTTTCGGCTACAGGCTTACCTGGTTTGAGTCTTGCTATTGTTAAAGATGGTGATGTGGTTTATGCGCGTGGTTTTGGTCAGCGGGATGTCATTACGGGTTTTCCTGCCACGCCAGATACGCTTTACTCAACGGGTAGTGTTACAAAATCTTTTACTGCTCTTGCCATACTGCAACTTGCTCAGGCTAATAAGTTGAGTCTTAATGATGACATAACTAAGTATGTCTCTTACCCTGTCAAACCTAAAGGACAAGCTATTTGCATTAAGCATTTGCTTAGTCATACGACCGGTATTCCTGCGCTTGCTTATGCTGAAGCTATTTTGAGGCATGCGGGTGGTTTGGGTGGCAAAGCGTTAGCGATTTCTGGTCCTGAAGATATTATGACGTTTGCAAGTGATGCTGATGATTGGGTTGAGACAAGTCCGGGTGAGCGTTGGTTTTACTTTAATGAAGGCTACGCCATGCTGGGTCAAATTATTGAGAAAGCATCAGCTAAAAGTTACAACCGTTACATTAAAGAGCACATTTTAGAGCCTTTAGGCATGACCCGTAGTTTTTTTAATAAAGAAGAGGTAGATGCCGCAGATGATGTTGCTGTACCTTACACCATAAGGGCTAATCAGGCCCCCCAAGAAGGCCGCTACCTTTATAGAAGCATAAGAAGTGAAGGCGGACTTATAAGTAGCGTAATGGATTTAAGCAAAACCATTATTATGTACTTAGCAGGTGGTAAAGACATTCTTTCGGAAAGCATGCTTAAAGAAATGTTTAAAGCTCGAGTGCCTATGCCTTGGCTTAGTAACCCTAGTCTTTTGGGTCAAGCTGAACCTGCTGAAGCGCTTATGCAGTACGCTTATGGGTTAACAACAGAAGCTTTTATGGGTGAAACGCTTATTGCTCATGGGGGCAGCGTGGGCGTGGCAACGGCTCATATTGCTTTTTTGCCCAAAAGCAAACTGGGCGTCGCTCTTTTAACCAATGGTAGTGGCTACCCAACCGCGCATTTTGCCAAAGTTGCGCTTAGCGTGGCACTAGAAAAAGAGGTGTCTCAATTACCGTTTATAGACGTTCAAGATAAGCTAAGCCCCCTAACAGGAACTTATGAAAGCTACAAAGGCACCATGACAGCAACTATTAAAAAACAAGCAGACTTTTTAACCTTCACTATTCATGAGCAAGCTCAGCCACAAGCGGTCATACTTGTACCCGAGCAAGTCGGTAAAGAAAGCTCGAGCTTTTTTACGCTTGCTAATGGTAATCGTTTAGCTGTGAGTTTTAAAAAGCAAAATGGCACCGTTGAGTTTATTTTTGAACGTTATAAATTTAAGCGTGTTGGGCCTTAAAGAGAAACGCTTGACTTAGGCTTTAGCTACTTTCTTTTTTTACTTAACTGACGTATCGTTTGAGTATGGATTATAGACAGTTTGGTAAAACAGATATGCGGGTTTCTCGTTTGGGTGTTGGCACGTCAGAAATTGGCTTTGCTGCTGTTGAGGTAGCTAGAGCAGCAGATGTGCTTAATATTGCTTTAGATAATGGTGTTAATTTTGTTGATACCGCAGCTTGTTACAACATTAGTGAAGAGTTAGTTGGTAAAGCCATTTCGCATAGGCGCGATGATTTTTATTTGGCTACCAAAGCGGGTCACATTACGGGTGGCTATGAGGGTCTTGAGTGGACAGCGAAAACCATTAGCGATAGTATTGATCGTAGTTTAAAACGCATGAATACGGATTATATTGACTTGGTTCAGCTTCACTCTTGTAGCCTTGAGGTTCTTAAACAAGGTGAGGTTATTGAGGCGTTACAAAAAGCCCAGCAAGAAGGCAAAACGCGTTACGTTGGCTATAGTGGTGATAATGATGCTGCGCTTTGGGCGGTTAATAGTGGTGTTTTTGATAGCTTACAAACAAGCTTTAATTTGGTTGAGCAAAAAGCCCGTTATGAACTTTTTGAGGCGGCTCAAGCAAAGCAGGTGGCTGTCATTGTCAAGCGACCGATTGCTAATAGTGCTTGGGGTGCCGAGAAAAGCCCGAGTCCTTATGCTGAACAATACTTTGAGCGTGCCAAAACCATGCGGGCTGTTGGTGCTATAGAAAATGAGCCTGATAACCGTATTTTGTTAGCGCTTGGTTTTGCCTTTGCTCATGAGGCTATAGATGTTGCTATTGTTGGCACCAAAACCCCTAAGTACATGAAAGCCAATATAGATATGATTAATAATGAACTTCCTATTGCAGAAAGTGTGGTTGCAGAGTTACACAAACGCTTTGATGCTTTGGGTGCAGATTGGCCACAACTTACTTAAGCTTATGAGTTTCAGCATGACTTTTATAAACACATGCGTTCCGAAGCACTCACAATCATAAAACACAAATTAGCTCCGACTCGGTTATCATACTAAACTGCTTAGAAAGTGTCATAAGACTGAGTGGGTCAGAGCGTACTCCCCTAGGTCGGAATTATAAAGTCTTACGACATTTATAATTCAGCTTAGTACTACAACG
>CAYGTA010000502.1:0-3503 GCA_964352605.1 uncultured bacterium
GGAAATAGCTCTGACCTAAACCAAAAACTATAATCCATTAGGGAAAGAGTAGTTGGAGTGCACTAAAAATCTGGTGGTTCATGCAGCCCTCGGTAGCTGACTATTCACAATTCTAAAGTTGGGTGTTTCGGTACAACAGAATGTAAACACTCATAAGCCTTCTTTACTTATCCGATAGGGTAGCGCCTTACACCTAAATTGACGGGTACCATTTTTTTATGGGCATTAGGTACTAAATTTGGGGTGTGAAAACACTTAAATAGCCTCTGAGTTGTTGAATAGCTACAAATTCGCTTTTGATGTAACAGAAATTTAATAGTGAAAGGGTGGTTTTTAAAATTGTTTATTGAGAATACCGTCTAGAACGGAATAATCGGGGTTGCTGCTTCTTAAAACCCCTTCTCAAAATTCTGAAGTTGCTTTTATGGTTTTTAGATGAGTTTTGAGAATGCTCTTACATCTAGCATTGAGAGCTATTTGCTAGGCACAACTCAACATATTTGCCGTTTAGACCAGAGTAATTACCTACTATGTCTTAGTTCTTTTTTACTATGGACTCGTAATCGAAATGACTGGAATGTACTTAATTGGGCGTTGTGCCAGAAACTCCAATTTGATCTTTTTAGTTCTATATAGAGTATTTGCAGAAGTCGACCTTCTAATAAATATGTTCAGGACGCTCATCAAGCCAGTCATCGAGAGTAGCTACCCTTTTTGGATAAAGAGCACTTCGAGCTAGAAAACCTGCACCATGCTGCGGCATGGGGTCTTGATCCGTAGGTTGGTAACGTAAATCCACACTCCAGCGAACCTCATCTGAGTTATTGGGTGTTGACTTATGAATGCAGCGATCATTAAACAAAATTGCGCTGCCTGCTTTAACAGGTAAAGCAACAGGTTTCTTTTCTGGTAGAAGTTGTGCTAATTGATCTTCGTCAATTTCAGTAAAACCTGTTCCTGTATAGGTTTCTTCATGCCATGAAAGAACTTTTTGTTTATGAGTACGAGGCATGACATGTAAACAGCCATTCTCTAAATTGGCGTCTACAAGAGGTATCCATACAGTGATAACTGGGTTTGCATTTGCGTCAGGCCAATAGCTCTTATCCTGATGCCAAGGCACAGCCCCTGCTGCAACTTTAGGAACTTTAGGTCGTGTGTTGTAAACAGGATTAGAGAATATTTCGGCACCAATTATAGACTCTAAAGCATCTAAAATTTTGGGGTTCGCCATTAAATCATAATAGCCTGGTAGTCGGTCACGCCAACTTCGTCCATACTTTAAAAATGCATCATCATCTAAATCTTTAAAGAGCTTAGCTAAGCGTAATTCAAAGGGGCTTTCATTATAGGTATCATCTATAAGTCCTACAGCCAGTAGATCCTTAGCAATTTCATCAACTCGATTTTGCATTGACTGTTTTACGCCTTTAAGATCTGCTTCAGAGAGTAGGTTTTCTAGAACTAAAAAGCCTTCGAGCTGATAAAAATCAATCTGTTCTTTACTTAAACTACCTTTGTTGAGCACATCTGGTGTTTTCATTCTTTTACTGTCTAGCCCCTTCTTGTAGAAATATTGAAGATAGGTTCAAGGAATACTTATGTTAAGCTTAGCATAAGTATTCCTCCGCTAATAAACAGTACTTCCACGAATTTTTGCTCCTTACCGAATCATCTACTGACATCCTGGGTTTTTAGCGGTCTCCAATATTGACATGCTGGAAAAGTGTCAATAGAGATCAAGTCCCATACACGAATATACTGAAGCAGTCGTCAACCCAAACTTTGGAAATGACATGATTACAGTGCGTGTAGTCCAATAGTCGGGTCTTCTGAAAGCTCGAGTCTTAAGTCAACACTTTCATAGTCAATTTTTAAAGATAAATTTCATTCCTTAGAAGAATTTGACGCCTGTTTTTTTGACCCTTATACTTACACTTAGAAATCACAATTTAAATATTTATCCAACAATGTTGGTCAAGGAGGCCAAAAGTGGCTAGTAATAGAGGCGTAATCTATCAATCACCTGGCGTTGTTGAGGTTGAGAATATTGACTTCCCAGAATTAGCTTTGGGTAATCGCCCATGCCAGCATGGTGTTATCTTACAGATCATTTCGACTAATATCTGTGGCAGTGATCAGCACATGGTTCGGGGTCGAACAACAGCGCCTGCTGGCTTAGTTCTAGGGCATGAAATCACAGGTCGAGTTATAGAGGCTGGACGCGATGTTGAGTTCATTAAGGTGGGCGATATTGTTTCAGTACCTTTTAATATTGCTTGTGGTCGTTGTCGTAACTGTAAAGAAGGCAAAACAGGTATTTGCCTGAATGTAAACCCAGCTCGTCCGGGCTCTGCCTATGGCTATGTAGATATGGGCGGCTGGGTTGGTGGTCAGGCGGAATATGTCATGGTTCCCTATGCTGACTTTAACCTACTCAAGTTTCCAGACAACGATCAAGCGATGGAGAAAATCAAGGATTTAACCCTATTGTCAGATATATTTCCAACTGGCTATCATGGAGCGGTCACCGCTGGTGTAGGTCCTGGAAGCATTGTTTATGTAGCAGGTGCCGGTCCGGTGGGGTTAGCCTGCGCAGCATCTTGCCACTTGCTTGGGGCGGCAATCGTAATTGTTGGCGATATGATTCCTGAGCGTTTAGCGCAAGCGCGTAGCTTTGGCTGTGAGACGATTGATTTGCGCAAAGACGCTACCTTAGCAGAGCAAATTGAACAAATTGTGGGCATACCCGAAGTCGATGCCGCCGTTGACTGTGTTGGTTTTGAAGCACGTGGTCACGGTCATAACGTTGGCAATGAACAACCCGCCACGGTACTAAATTCGATTATGGAAGTAACTCGAGCGGGTGGTTCTTTAGGTATACCGGGCCTTTATGTTACGGGTGATCCTGGTGGTGTGGATGCTAACGCGAAGATTGGAATGTTAGGTATTCGTATTGGTTTGGGTTGGGCAAAGTCGCATCATTTTTCTACAGGGCAATGTCCGGTTATGCGTTATCACCGTCAGCTGATGAACTGCATTTTATATGACAAAATTGATATTGCTAAAGCTACCAATGTTAGTGTTATTTCTCTAGATGATGCTGTCAAAGGATATAAAGATTTTGATGGTGGAGCGGCAAAAAAATATGTCATTGATCCCCACAACCTGATTGCCTCTTAAGGTAAGTAATAATGGGTCTGTTCCGATTATGTAGCCTATAAGTATTGTGTTTAAATAGCAGCAGGCGTTGTCTCTAGTCAATGTGCTTTGGTTAATGCTTACTGCTATTTGGGTTTAGTAAGTTGTAGTTTTTCGTGTTCTCTATACCCAAGTCTACCATTACTTCTAGTGTGGCGTTGGATAGGTAAGGTAAAGGTAAACATATAACTTCCCCGTTTACCTCCTTTTGTAAGTGAGCTTCCAATTTATTTTCACCGAATAGCTCTAAGGCTTACGATTCTTAAGAGCCAAAATCAAAATAGCACTTAGGCTCAGAACAA
>CAYGTA010000503.1:0-3491 GCA_964352605.1 uncultured bacterium
TAAATTACCGTGTGTGTTTTTAAAGGTTTTAGCTAGTTGAGTAATAGCTTGCTGCTCAGGTTTATCTGTTACAAACGCCTTTAGGAGTTTCATGACTACAAATTGCGCTGTTGCGTCATGCTCTGCACAAATGCGAATAATATCTTCACCACTGTAATTAGCCTGCTTACCTAAAAAGGTTTTCATACCGTCATCATGCTTCTCGGGTTTAAAGATAAAAGCTTCTTCTTCATCTAGTGCCCAGCCTGTTAGCGCTCTGGCAGCTTCTGTAACATCGTCTTCACTATAGTTGCCAATACCGAGTGTAAAAAGCTCTAAGAGTTCTCGGGCAAAATTTTCATTTGGCTTGCCTTTTACATTCTTTTTGTTATCAAGATAGTTGAGCATTGCAGCTGTTTTAGAGACCACTTGAACCAAGGTTTCCAAAGAACTAAGGCTATGCTTTCGTAAAGCATGTATATAGTTCTCAATGGATTGAGCAGTTTGGTTATTATTGCCAACAACCAAGTGATTATGCCAAGCAAATGCTAAACGCTCCCGAAAAGCATGTTTACTATGCAGCATTTCAAAAAGCCAGCTGTTTATCGTAAGGCGTTTCTTTTGCCAATCTTCCTCTACAGAGTCAAGCTTAATAACTTGATTAGCCTGAAGCTCAAGGTCAAACTCGAGTAACTCAGTCACACTTTGCTCTAAGCCTTTGAACTGCATTTCGCGTATTTGGGTAGCTGTTGCAGCAAACATGCAGCGTCTTGCTAAAAGGGCTGCGTCCTTTAGTTCAAATGCCTTGCTAGCTTTAAGAGCCATGAGGCAGTGTTACACACAAAGATTAAGCTCGAGTTTAAAGGCAAATGAGGATTACGAGAATAAATGTAAATATGCTTACATTAAAGGCGTAGTTAGGAAGTCTTTGCTACGCCTTTAATAAGTGTTTAACAGCCAGCTACAGTTTCTTCAACCAGCCAGTCAACCACGGCTTTGGTGCTGCCTGTTTCTTCGTAGATAGCGAGTTGTCTGTCAGCACTGGTGCCTCGTTGCAAAATGACAAGGGCATGCTCTACTTCTTTTCTTGAACCTAGTTCATCCATTTCTTCACTAATGAATTCTAAGAGTTCTTTGATTAAGTCCCGTGCGGGTAAAGATTGCTCTCGACCAAAGTCGAGTAAGGTGCCGTCTAAACCGTGTCTCATGGCGTTCCATTTGTTTTCATCTAGTAAGATATTGGGGTATTGCCTAAAGCGAATGTTATCAACGCGCATTTTGTAGTGCTTTAAGACCAGTGCTTGAAATAGCGCAGCACAACAAATAGCATCATCAATACTGGTGCAAAGATCACATAAGCGAAATTCTAAGGTTGGGTAACTATGGTGTGGTCTAATATCCCAATAAATTTTTGAAGCATTAGGAATAGAGCCTGTTTTAACAAGGACATTAACAAGCTTATTGTATTCAGCTCGGCTATCTAAATAAGGAGGAAAGCCAGTGCGGGGTAAAAACTTAAAAAGCGCACTTCGGTAACTCTTCAAGCCGGTATTTCGTCCTTCCCAAAAAGGACTTGAGGTTGAGAGTGCCAAAATATGTGGAATGAAGTACTTAACCGTATTCATGGTATCAATGGCTAACTCTTCATCATCAATACCAATATGCACATGCATACCAAAAGTAAGCATTTGTCTAGCAATATCCTGCATATCTTGCAGTAGGCCCTGGTAACGCTCATAAGGCGTTATTTCTTGAGAATTCCAATGAGAAATGGGGTGTGTGCCAGCTGCCGCAATATGGGCACCCTGATCTTTAGCCATTTCACCTACAGTACGTCGTAAATTCGCTAAGTCTTTCCTGACATCTTGAATATGCAGGTGAGGCTTCGTGCCAATCTCAACAATACTTTGGTGCATTTCGGGCTTGACATCAATTTGTTGCAAGATGATACGGTCATGCTTTAAAAGCTGAGTAATAAAACTTTTCAACTCACGGGTTTCAGGATCAATAATTTGATACTCTTCTTCAACCCCAATGCTAAAGTCAGGCCGCTTAACTGCGCTCACGACAGCCCTAGATTACTTGCTTCAGAACTATGCCAATGCTGCATAATGCCTCTAAAATGCGCTATGTACTGATCATGCTCATGTGCAGGAAATTGACTACGCACCAAACTAACGAGCAAATCATCAAACTCCTGAGAGCCAATATAGTCATACATAGATTCATCTAAACCCGCTAGCTCTTTAGCTTTAAACGCCTCAAACTTAGCGGTATCAAAATGCTTATCAGCCAGTTTTTCGTAAGACTCGAGTTTTTCGTTATAGCTCATGTCAGAATCAGCAATTTTGAAGTAAGGGTCTAAATCCATGGTGATGTGTACTTTGCGTTCACTCATCAGGCTGTATAGACTCCAGGCAAGTAAAGACTTGATGGCCCAAGGGAAGTAGTAATGCAGACTGGTTAAAGCAATGTCAGGGCAGGCATTGGCAAAGTCCATGGGTTGCAATTTACCGTCTTTCAAAATAGCTTCACAAGAATTAAAATCCCACCTAAAGACCGCGTTAATGGTTTTGGTTATGGCTCTTGCTTCGTTACCTTTTTCAGCACTTAAGAAGTCATGTTGAATTTGGTAGCGACCATGCATGGGTTGGCTTGGGTCGTAATTTAAACTAATGACTTGTGGCCCAATGCCAAGGCTGCGTACAAAAACATCAAAATTGTCAATACCTTTTTGAATGTGCATTAAGGTTGTACCTGATGCGTCGTAAGCCTGCATGAGTTCATCTGCATTATTAACTTTGCTTACGCCGCGCCAGCCGCCACCATCAAAGGGCTTCATGTAAATCGGGTAGCCCATTTTATCCCCAATAGCCCGAAGATCAAAAAAGTCATGGTAGCGCTCCGCAGTGCGACGAAACTTATCGGTATCAGGGCCCTGCTTGGGGGGAAGCAAAATGGTTTCAGGAATATGTAGGCCCATGCGAATCATGGCGCAATAAGCAGTGTGTTTCTCCATGCTCTGAAACGTAAAAGGATTATTAAGAAGGTAGGTGTTGTTAACTATAGCTGCTTTCTTGAGCCACTCACGCGGGTTCTGGTGCCACCATGCTAAACGATCAATCACCAAATCATAAGAGGTTTCATCACGCAAGCTAAACGGATGAATACGCACCCGCTCTAAAGCAACATCATAGGTCTTGCCAGCCTTTTTGAAAGGTTTAATAAAGCGCTTAGCAAGGCCCTCAATAGCATTTGGCCAATCATCTTCATCACTTAAAAGGAGACCGATTTTTTTCTTTAACACATTGTTCTTAGAAACAGTTGATTTTTTAACTTTAGGTGATTTTTTAGCTTTACTTTCTGCCATAATGAAGCCTCCTAATAAAAGTTTAAAGCGCGCAAAAAAGCTTAAATAGAGCTTTGACACGATTAAACCATGAAACATGCTGTTAGAAACATAAGCTAACCTAAAATACCAAACTCGAGCTTAGTATTTTGACTGAAATTAA
>CAYGTA010000504.1:0-3473 GCA_964352605.1 uncultured bacterium
TTAATAAACAAACCATCAACAATTTCTAAAGACACTTTGGTTAAGTACTCATGCGCACGGTGAATAGGGTTACGGGTTTGAAAAGCAACCACCGTACTCCAGTCACGCTTAGCAAATTCAGCTCGAGTTTGTTGTGGTGTCAAGCTGTGTTCGGCAAAATCATCTTTAGGTAAGTCAGTAATAACAGAAATAGGACCACCCAAATAAACTGTGCCAGCTTCTTGCATAGCAGCAACACCAGGATGATTAGCATCAGTTGTCTTATAAACCTTCTGAGCCTCTTCTTCTTGATTAGGGCTATATTTATCCGTAATCGTCATAACAGCAATGGTTGTGCCGTTAGGGTGCACCAATGCAATTTCTGAATTTAGGGCATAGGCATCGGCATCTGATTCAGAGACCTGTAAAGTAATCGGGATGCTCCAAGCCAAACCGTTAGAAAGACGAATATCATTAACAATACTGTAGTAATCTTCTTGACTCACAAAGCCTGTTAACGGGCTGTAAATACCTGTAGCGATACATTCAACATCAGAAGCATTACGCTCAGAAAGCTGCAAACTTGTTAGAGAAGAAGCTCGAGCTTGTGCAGCTTCTTTTTCACTACCAGATAAAATTCTGTTTATGAGGGTTCCACCATGTGGATTAATAAGGGTTTTTGCCATTAGTTTTTCTCCTTGATAAGCATATACAGTTGAGTTAAGGACTTATGTACTTATTTTTTAAGCAACAGGGCTTGCTAAGTGCTGCTGCCAGCTTTCTTTTGTAGCTGGACTTGAAACTATAAAGTAGGGGTTAAGCAAGTTTTCCTTATTGTATTGCAGAGGATTACCTTCTAAAGTCGTGACTTGACCACCTGCTTGCTCAACAATACATTGTGCTGAAGCAGTATCCCACTCCATGGTTGGGCCTAGGCGGGGGTATAAATCTGCAGCATTTTCTGCAACCAAGCAGAGTTTTAAAGAACTTCCTTTAGAGACAACTTCTAGCTCATGCTGCTTCTTTAAACTTTCCAAAAAAGCTGTCGTCTCAGCACCCGCATGTGAGCGGCTAGCCACAATGCGCATGGGTGTTGCAATAACATCAGATGCTTTGATCGCAATATCTTGACCTGCACTACGCTTAAATGCACCCTGCCCCTGAGCAGCCCAAAAGGTAATGTCTTGAACCGGTACATGTACCAAACCCATTATTGCTTTACCTTGATCAATCAACGCAATATTTACGGTAAACTCACCATTACGCTTAATAAATTCTTTTGTACCATCTAAAGGATCAACCAACCAGAACTTAGTCCAGTTTTTTCTTTCTTCATAATTAATACCTTTAGATTCTTCAGAAAGAATAGGAATATCTGGAGTTAATGTTTCTAAAGCCGCCACAATATGATGATGAGACGCCATATCAGCTTTGGTGAGCGGCGACTCATCTGACTTAAAGTCAACCCCAAAGTCAGCCGTAGAGTAAACCTCTAAAATACGCTCCCCTGCTTCTTTTGCTATACGAATAAGATCTTGAATCATAAAACTCCCTAAACTATTCCCAACGACTAAAAAATTCAGCCTTAAAACTTCCAAATGAACGGTATAATGAAAAGTGCAATAGCTGCTGTGAGGAAATTCAAAGGTAAACCCATTTTTAAATAATCAACAAACTTATAGCCACCCGGCCCCATAACCATAAGATTCGTCTGATAACCAATAGGCGTAGCAAAACTAGCCGACGCAGCCATCATAATAGCAACAGCAAAAGGTAACACACTCACATTTAAAGCCAGTGAGACAGACAACGCAATAGGAAACATAAGCACAGCAGCAGCATTATTCGTAATAACACTACTAAAAAGCGCCGTAACCAAATAAATAACAAACAAATTCCAAAAAGGACTCGAGCCTGCCAAACTTGTAAAACTACTCGCAATAGCTTGCGCCGCGCCACTAAGCTGCATAGCATTACCAATACCAAAAGCACACGCAATAACAATAAGCACTTGCCAGTCGATACTTCGTCTAGCCGTAGAAGCGCGACAAGCCCCCGTAATAATCATGAGCGCAGCAGCTATAAAAGATGCCAGAAACATACTCAAAATATTAAAACTAACCAGCAAAACCATGCCTAATAAAATACTAATCGCAATAAAAATACGATCAAACCTCGGTGGACTCGAGTCTTCAAGCGCACTCACCAAATAAAACTGATTTGAATTACGGTGCTGTTCAGCAAAATTAGATCTCGCCTCGAGTAGCAGAGTATCCCCTGCTCTTAAAACAATGTCACCCACTTTTTGCTTAATACGCTCACCATTCCGCGCAACCGCAATAACCGCAGCATCATAAACAGAACGAAAGCGATTATCACGCACACTACGGTTTACTAAAGAACTAGTATGAGATACGACTGCTTCAATAAGTACACGACTCGAGCGAGGTGCATCTAACTTAAAAACCTGATTGGTAGCTGGACTAAGGCCTCTCATGCGTTGCAATTCCATAACTGAGTCAATAACACCAACAAAAATTAAGCGATCATCAGCTTCCAAAACTTCTTGAGGAGATACCGCAGCAATGACTTTGCCACGACGTTCAATCTCTAACAAGAAAAGATTTTGCAAATGCCTTAAACCCGCAGCTTCAATACTTTTGCCAACCAGAGCACCATTTTCATCCACGAGCATTTCAATACTGTATTCTTTTGGGTTGGTTAATTGACTCATGGCTGAACTTCTATTAGGCAGCAACCATTTACTTGTTAAAACAATAAATAGCGTACTAACAACCAGTGTCGGTAAGCCCACCCAAGCCAAATCAAACATACCTAAAGCAGCATCTGGCATTTCTTTAAGCAACATGCCATTAACCACTAAATTAGTACTCGTACCAATAAGTGTACAAGTTCCCCCCAAAATAGCCGCGTAACTAAGCGGAATCATGAGTTTAGAAGCTGATAAACCAAACTTCTTAGACCAATCACTCACCGCAGGAATAAGCATGGCAACAACTGGTGTGTTATTTAAAAATGCACTCATGAGCGAAACAGGCAGCATGACTTTGAGTTGCGCATCTGCTAAAGAATTAGGCTTTTTAAGTAAACGCTGAGACAACCAAGCTATTCCACCTGTTTCACGTAAACCTGTCACCACAATATAAAGGGCTCCAACAGTCGCAACCCCTTCATTACTAAACCCCAAAAGTGCTTCTGCAGGACTAAGCACGCCAAGCAACAACAAAACTGTAAGCGAAGCTGCAAAAACAACATCAGCAGCAACCTTCGTGAAAGATAAAAATCCAAACGTTGCAACAAGAACCAAGAGTGTAAACCACGCATCAAGCGTCATAAGCGGTAACGTAACAAAGAAATAAGTTATTCTGAAGTACAAAGTGTTACATTTTTACTTCAGAACTACTCCTATACCTTGATAGCATCCAGAAAATAAGCATACTCTTCCAAAAAGTTACATTAGGAGCAAAATATGG
>CAYGTA010000505.1:0-3466 GCA_964352605.1 uncultured bacterium
TGGCTGCGTGCAAGCGGCAAGAAGCATAAAAAGCGTGGCAATTAAAAGATGTAATACAATACGTGTAGGACGCTTTCCCATGTTCTTTTCCCTTTCCAAATAATTGTTGCAGTGCTCAAAGGCACATGCTCCCATAGTCTTAACAAGACATACTTAAAGTCTATGCTTAATCATTTAGATTTTTTGGGCATCAATCACAGAAATGACTGACAAACTAAGTAACAAACAAGCTTAATCTAAAAAAGGATCATCCGCCAAAGGCGCAAGATGCCGTGAGTCATTCACCCGTTCAATCAGCGCATGATCATCATTAAACAAAATGCGAGTAATACTAGTATGGCGCAAATAAAAACGCTTGCGCCATTTAGGATGCTCAATGCCCAAAATATGACTCAGTAACATTTGAATCGTACCTGAATGCGCCACCGCAACAATACGCTCGAGTTTGGGTAAATCTTCTAACCAGGAAACAACCCTTAGTCTTAAATCTTCGTACGATTCACCGTTTGGCGCTTTGCGTTTAAAAGGATCTTGGTACCACCAATCCCAACTTTCATGCGCTTCATTTTGACTTTGCGTTGAGCCTTCAAATAAGCCAAAATGAATTTCTTTGAGCCTGTCATCTTGAACTACGTTTGCTTCAGGGAAAACAATTTCAGCTGTTTCAAAAGAACGACTAAGCGGACTCGAGTACACTTTATCTACACTATTGCTGGCTTTTTCTAAATATTTAGCAAGTGCCTTTGCTTGGGCTTTGCCTTCTTCAGATAAAGGAATATTTGTGTGGCCTTGAAATTGCCCCGTTTTATTCCAAGCGGTTAAACCATGTCGTATTAGAGTTAGTTGACGCATTAACAGTAGAGTTTAACAAGAAAATCTTCTTTAAAGGTCATGAAATCAAATTAGGCAAATCGCTTGGCCTGCAACAAGACAACCTCATGACTCAAACTTACGATTTTTTTGCCGTCTACAACAAGGTTAAGATAAGCTTTAGCGTTACTTGGTAAAGCCATAATGTAGCGCTCGAGTTTCCTACTAGCCTCTTGGCTTAGCTTAGCTGTTTGAGTCCAATTGGCATAGTTTTTTTGGCGTTCAAAGCGAATGAGTTTGTGGGTTTCTAAGCCTGCATCGGCAAGCCAAGTTATCCATCTGCTTAGGCTGTAAGCTTCGACATGACTAGGGTCACGAGCTTTTTCAATCTCATTCATAATGCTTGCAAGCTTCTTATCTTCTGGACTTAGATTATCTATAAGCAAAAATAAGCCACTAGGTTTTAAGACTCGAGCTACTTCTTTTACAAAAACTTTGGGGTCGGCAAAATGATGGGGCGCTATGCGGCAAGTGACTATGTCAAAGCTTTGATTGTCAAAGGGTAAAGCTTCGGCTGCTGCTTCTACAAAACTCACATTATCTACATTTTGTTGAGCTAAGTAACTTTTGGCCGTTTCAAGCATTTTTGGGGTTAAGTCTGAGGCGGTTACCTTTGCACCTGCCTCGGCAAACGCCAAAGCAGTGTGACCTGCACCAGTTGCAACATCTAATACCTGTTTAGCAGATACATCTCCTGCAAAGTTAAGCATTAGCTTTAAATCTTCACCCTTAGCATGAATACTACTCTTAACATAGGCATCAGCAACGCTTGAAAATTGATCTTGAACTTTCTTATAAACATCTGACATGACAAACTCCTTTGATGCGCTTAGTTTAGCTGAGCCTTAGGTGATTTGTCCTTGTTTTTTTGTTGTAGCTGGCTTACGCCTTGCAATCTCAGAATCATCAAAACTAATGGTGCCTAATGAGAATCTGCCTAAAAAACTCACCCTTGAAGCAATCGCGTCATCGTTTTTGAAGGTTTGTAAAGGTCTGAACTGTTTAGTGGTAGCAAAAAAAGCAAACCAGATTCGTTACACTAGTTTCAATGTACTCTTTACTTAAACCCTTACTCTTCAAGTATGACCCTGAACAAGTTCACGATTTCATGATGAACAGCTTAGCCTGGACTTCAAGACACCCAGGTGCCCTTCGTTTGCTTGACAGTAGTTGCTGTTACCGCAATGAAAAGCTAAATACCAACGTGTTTGGCATAGACTTCCCAAACCCTATAGGGCTAGCGGCAGGCTTTGATAAAAACGCTCGAGCTGTTAATAGCTGGGCAACTATGGGATTTGGTTTTGTTGAGATTGGTAGTGTTACAAAGCATGCGCAAGAGGGAAACCCTAAGCCAAGGTTATTTCGTTTGCCTGAAGACGACGCCATTATTAACCGTATGGGCTTTAATAATGATGGTGCTGACGCGGTAGCACAAAGACTCGAGCGTCTTTTTAATGAGTCAAAGCCTTTGGTACCGTTGGGTATTAATGTTGGTAAATCTAAAATTACGCCGTTAGAAGATGCAGCTTCTGATTATCTTTATTCTCTAGATGCACTTTGGCAGTTTGGTGATTATTTTGTGATTAATGTGAGTTCACCCAATACACCTGGGCTTAGAAAATTGCAAGATCGCGATAGTTTAGAGGGTCTTTTAGATGCCGTTACTAGCTTTAAAGCAAAACAAGAAAGCTTTAAACCCCTTTTACTTAAGATTGCGCCTGATTTAAGCTTTGAGCAAATCGATGAAATTTTGAAGCTCATTGAAGCTTATGAACTCAACGGGGTTATTGCAACCAATACAACTATTGATAGATCAGGTTTAGAAAGTCAGTTAGATGAAGCAGGTGGCTTATCTGGCAGACCTCTTAAGTATAGATCACTAGAAATTCTAAAGCATATTCGGGCTCAAAGCCCAGATTTAGCCATTATTTCTGTGGGTGGCATTGCCACTGTAGAAGATGCAAAAGCTCGACTAGCAGCCGGAGCAAATTTACTCCAGCTCTACTCGAGCCTTGTTTATGAGGGTCCTTTTTTACTGAAACGGCTTAATAAAGCTTTGATTTAAGCGTTTTGTGTGTAGGCTATTAAGCGTCTTTCGGTTGCATTGAGCCAGTTTTGTGGTGCTTCTGCGTCCATGTATAAGCGGTAAGCAGCTTGTATAGCTGTTTTTAAGTCGCCTTCTTGATCAAGAAATTCAGTAATTTCTTTTGAGAGCTTGTTGCTTGTTTCTTCTTGCATGTTTGGGTATTTGTGCATTTCAAATGCGTCTATGAGTGTGTTGACGATTGCTGTCATGAGGCCAAGCTTAAAATATCAATATGTTTAAAGCTGTGAGGTTTGCACTTCTTTTCACAAATGTTAAGTTTTTCCTAACAAAGCGAAGCGTTTTATCACCAAGTCTATCCCAATTTTTAAAACTAACGGCTTGATAACAATGGCCTTTCAAAAACTAAGCACAGCCATGATTTCAAGGATCTATGGCAGTTTTCAGGTTAAACACACCATCAACTTAGTACATCTGTTTTTACTCACCTAGTTCGGCATTTAAAACACTGCAAACGTTTTAAATGCAAAAGGCTATAACCTTCACATACTC
>CAYGTA010000506.1:0-3462 GCA_964352605.1 uncultured bacterium
AAAGCTACTGTTAAGCTGCTAATTCAATGCGGTCACGACCTGCGGCTTTGGCATCTAGCAACGCTTGATCTGCCTTGGCAATCCACTGAAGCAAACTCTCATGATCTGAAATAAAGCCGCCAATTACTCCAGCAGAGAGGGTGAGTTGCCATGTTACAGGATGCAGTGTTGTTGCTTTTAAATCTTGACTAATGCGCTTAACAACATCTGCTGTAACCCTGACGTTTGCGCCAAAGAGTAAAATCAAGAATTCTTCTCCACCCCACCTAACTGCCAGATCACCCTGACGAATATTATTCTTGACTATATCTGCTAATTTAGTTAAGGCTTTATCACCCACATCATGCCCATATCTATCATTAACCCGCTTAAAAAAATCAAGATCAATTAAGGCCAAACTCATAACCGTTTGACTATCTACAGAACGCTCGAGTAGGGGTTTACTTTTAAGTTCAAAGCCGCGCCTGTTGAGTAGGCTAGTAAGCGGGTCGGTTATGGCTTCATTTTGTGAGTGAAGTTGCGCTATGGCTGCTTCAAGTTGATTGGCGAGCAAAGGTGAGACTGCGTCAAGGAGGGCCTGATTTTTTGGCTTTTGCCTAAAGTATAAATGCGCTATCTCGATGTCATCGGTAAGCACCGGAATACTATAACGAGTGCTTTGGCTTGCCTCAGGTTCTTTGAGCTCAATGTGTTCTAAGTCTTGAAAATAGGGTTTTAAAATGGAGCTAAGTGTTCCAAGTAAGTCTTTTAAAGGCATGCTAGTAGCCCGAACCGATAAGAGTTGCTCTAACAATTGACTGTAGTTCTTAAGTCGCGCTTCAGCTTTTCTGCGCTGATTCCTATCGGTTAAAAGAAGCGTAACTGTACCAAAAAACAACAAGTAAAAAAGAGCTGCAGCAATAAGTGCAAAGACCACAGGGCTAACAGCAGAACTACTAAAGAGCATAAACAAAATAATGCCCACTACTAACTCGAGTCCCACTAGGGTAGCTAAGGCAGGCAGCAGTGTACCTCTTGATTGTCGTAACTCAAGTGCTATACCTGCGCCTATGAATAGGTATGACAAAACAATGAGCATAAAAAAAGTGTGGCTGCTTGCTAAGTCGGGTGATAGCCAGCCGTAGAGGGCTGCGGCTAGGGCTTTAACGTAAAAACCAAAGCCCCATAAGAGTCGGCCTTCGTGTGCTTTACTGCTTAAGGCTGATTCTATGCTAAGTAAGGCTGCTAGAAATAAAAGGCCATCTGTAAGAATAAACAGTAGTGGGGTTACGGCTAGACTTTTTGTCATTAGCCAGAAGAGTAGAATTAAGACAGGTAAGCCTAAAAGGAGATTGCGTTGCGGTAGCTGCTTTTTAGGCATATTGAGTAAAGCAATGAGCCAGAGAAAAGCACCAAGAAAATAAAATAAGTCTGTTGGGTAACTTTGACTCGTTTGACTAAGGCGACTTATGGCCCATAAGATTTCTTCTATAGACCAAGACAAACTTGCAAAGATAGCCCAGCGCCACGTCTTATGCTTACGCCCTAAAACAATTAAGATAAGACTTGTAAAGATAGAAGCTAAAGGTAATGCCAGTAAAACGCCTTGCGGTGAAAAACTAGCAAAAATGAGAAGCAGTAAAGCAATACTTGGCAAAAAATAGCTCGAGTAGGGGCGCATGCTCTTTTAGCATATGTTAAATAGCTTCAAAATAAAATAGTGAGTCTTTGATTGTCAGAAAATAATCTTGCCAGTTTTTACTAAAACCTCAGCCCTATAAACATTTATTCTTAGTAGATAAGCATAAACTTAGACTTATGAATTCTGCTTTGCGTATTGGCTATGGTGAAGATGCTCACGCTTTGGCTGAAGGTCGGCCTTTGATTATAGGCAATGTAGTCATTGAAAGTAAGCTTGGTGCGGTTGCGCATAGTGATGGTGATGTCATATTACATGCGCTCACAGACGCTTTTTTATCAGCATTTGCGTTAGAGGATATAGGGCATTACTTTCCGCCTTCGAATCCTGAGTATAAGGATATAAAAAGTGATGTCATTTTAAACGCTATTCTTGATATTATCAAAGCTCAAAAAGGCCCTTACCAAGTGCATAATCTTGCTGTTGTGGTAACGCTGGACAAACCCAAACTTGGCCCTTACCGAAAAGCAATACAAGAGCGCTTAGCTGAACTTTTAGAGCTCTCAGCTAGCCAAATTGGTTTGACTTTTAAAACCAGTGAAGGCTTAGCAGCTAAGCATATTCAAGCGCGCGCTACACTTTTAATTAGCAGTTTGTAAAAGACTACTAGGTGTTTGCTTTGAGCATCTTGCATAACTTATTAAATCTTGCTTAAACCTTAAACTATTTGAAATCCTAAGGAGTTTTTTTATGCCTACCATTGGTGAAGCAGCACCCGATTTTTCCCTTAAGTCCAACCTAGATAAAACCATTAGCTTAGCTGATTACAAGGGCGACAAGCATGTTGTCTTAGCTTTTTATCCTTTAGACTTTTCACCTGTTTGCTCTATTCAAATTCCTGAGTATTCAGGCCGTCAAGCTGACTTTGATGCGCTAAATGCCGTGGTGCTTGGTGTAAATCGTGATAGCGTTTACACCCACAAAGCATGGGCAACTGAGTTTGGTATTGCTTTACCGTTACTAGCAGACATGAACGGTGCAACTGCCAAAGACTACGGCGTTTATTTAGATGCCGCTGGCATTAGTGGGCGCGCCATTTTTATTATAGATAAAGAAGGCATATTGCGCTTTGCCCATGTTGAAAAAGCACCCGGTGAATTTACCTTTCACGCTGAAGATATCTTGAAGGAACTCGCCAGTCTTTAAAGCGAATCCAGTCTTTAAAGTGAATCACGCATAGGAACCGCTCGAGTGCCTTGACTATTAAGATACTCGAGCCATAGTTTTTCAGCTAATTCTCTTACCTTGGGTTCTTTGGTGGTGCGTGCGTAGCTGTAGCCAAAGCGTAAGTCTTGCAGGGCTTCTTTAGGTTTTGTTTTTAAGGCCGCCTGATAGCGTGATAAGTGCACTTGCGCAAGCAGAACATCACGCATGCGTTGCGGTTTTACGGCATGTAGATCTTCAATAGCACTAGAAAAAGCCTGCAGGGCAGCTTGAACATTATTTTGTTCTAGTAAGCTGTTACCTTGCTTAAAATTTCTGGCAGCGCTGTAAAGTAAGTCTCGCATAAAAACTCTGACAGTATAGCTTGCTTACGTTTTTTTTCTAGTCTTACCCAAGCTAAACTAAGAATAAATGCGTAGAACCTAACAGTTACTTTTTCACAGCTAACCCGCAAAGCAACTCGAGTGCTTGCAAAGACTAGGCTAAGCTTTAATCAATGTATGTCTACCACTGCGGCTTTAGCCATCAGAACGTACGCCTCTAAATCTAATCTAACGACCCTACTTATATTATTTCCAAAGATATTGCAGTTTGTTAAAGAAACACAGCAAAAAGCTAAT
>CAYGTA010000507.1:0-3440 GCA_964352605.1 uncultured bacterium
TTAGGGGTTTATAACGAAGAAATCTTAGTATATAAAGGCTCGTTTAAAGCATAAGATATTGCCTTATGGCTAGAATGCAGATATTAAAACCCGAAGAACGCAAAGCTTTTGATCGTCCACCCCTCCTCACAGCTGCTGAGCGTAAAAAATACCTACGACTGACAGAGACTATCAAACGCCAACTCGCCAAACTTCGAAATCCACACAACCAAGTCTACTTTTTCCTAAGCCTCGCCTACTTCAAACTAAACAAACGCTTCTACACACAAGACTTCCCTGAAATAGAGTTACGCTACGCTGCTAATCAGTTAGGCATTGACCCAGAATCAGTTGCTTCGAATAGCTATGACCGATTAACACAGCAAAGGCATAAGCAAATCATTTTAGAGCAGCTGGGATTTGAAGCCTACAGCAAAACAGCTGAAGCCAAAATACTACCCGAGCTGCAAACCATGATTCAGTCCCAGAAAAGACCCAAGCTTGTTTTTGAGCATGTAGTGGAAAGCTTAATTCGTCAGCGTGTCGAAGTGCCCAACTACTTCCGCCTATACACGCTTATCAGCAAGGAAATGCAGAACCATAAAAGCAGTCTGCTAACGATCATCAAATCTAACTTGAATAAAGAAGAACGTAAACTTTTAGATGACCTGCTCAAGCAAGTCGAAGTAAAAGGTAAACTCATCCCTCACTACACAACCACCTTACTAAAACGCTTCTCCCAATCGGTAAGACCCAAGAAGATTAGTGAAAACGTGTTAGATGTCAAACGCCTAAAGGATCACTATCATGATTTAGAAAACACCCTTGATGCTTTGGCGCTCCCGCATGAAGGCCTTCGTTACTACGCGCAATCTGTTTTGAACGCCAAGGTGTTTCAAGTAGCTCGGCGCTCTAAAGAGGATCGATACCTTCATCTCATGGCTTTTGTGGCACACCAGTTTTACAGAGGGCAGGATGTTCTGATCGATACACTCTTAAAAACAACGCAAACAACCCTAAACACAGTGGATCGTGAGCATAAGAATCATGTCTTTGAGCATCGCAAAGAATATAGGCGTTCTGTTAAACGTTTGGTCGGTTTGGTACAAAAAGGCTTTCGTTCGCCTTTAGACTCCATTGAATCCATCACCACCAATGAGGATTTGGACAGCGACACTAAACTCGAGCAAATCGAAGAACTCTTGAATCTCGTAAAAATAGAGCGCTCTGCAGCTGAAGAAGAGCTAGATTTGCTGGATGACAAAACCAGGAAGATGCTCGAGGACGCTGAGTACTATGATCTTTTAGAGTCAAAGTCCAGAAAGCTACAAAACCGAGTAGCTGGGATCATCAAGTTTCTGGACTTCAAAGGCAAAGATAAACCCCTACTTAAAGCTATAACTCATTTTCAGGATAAAGATGGCGGTATTAGTCATACTGCTCCCTCAGCTTTTTTAAAGCAAGAACAAGCTGCTGCTTTATTTGATGGCAAAGGCAAATTCAGAGTCTCACTCTACAAGGCCTTGTTATTTATTGAGGTGGCAGCCAAACTCAAATCAGGTCACTTACACATTCGCCATTCCTACAAGTACCGCTCATTGGATGACTACCTGATTCCCCTTGAAAAGTGGCTTGCTTACAGGGACGACTATTTAGCTCGGGCAGGCATGACTGCATTTAGTGATGTAAAAACTGTTTTGAACAAACTCAAACAAGAGCTAGATCATCAGTATCACAGCAGTAATCAAGACATCTTGGCAGGTTTAAATCCTCACTTCAATGCCAAGAAGAAAGGCTTTGTCCTTAGCACACCCAAAGCCGATAGCCTTGAAGCTGCACCCTTAGGCAGCCTCTTTCCCAAAGGCTATTACATCTCTTTAGTTGAAGTGCTACACACCATTAATCAGCGCACAGCTTTTTTGGATAGCTTTGAACACTGGCAGCAGCAAAGTCGCTTGACGAAACCAAGTGATCAGACCTTCTTTGCTGGGATCATGGGTTATGGCTGCAATATTGGGATTGATAAGTTAGTCAGTATTTCAAGAAGCCTACAAGGATCTACTTTAGAGAATACGGCTAACTGGTATTTCTCGCTGGAGAACCTTTTGGCTGCTAATGACAAAGTTTTATCCTTTATCGACGCAATGAGCTTAGCGGATGTTTATCGTAATGATCCAGAGCGGTTACATACCTCTAGTGATGGACAGAAGTTTGAGCTGAGTGTTGAATCCCTTTTAGCGAGTCATTCCTTCAAATACTTTGGGCAGAATCAAGGTGTGAGTAGCTACAGCTTTGTAGATGAGCGCAACATGGCGTTTTACTCAACCGTTATCAGTGCTAATGAACGAGAGATGGCTTATGTCTTGGATGGACTGATGCATAACGATGTGGTGCAAACTGAGATTCATTCTACCGATACGCATGGTTACTCGGAAGCCCTTTTTGGCGTTACGCACTTACTCGATTTCTATTTTGCACCCAGAATTAAAGGCTTTGCCAAGCAGCGACTTTACAGTTTCGAAAAAATCTCTAGTTACAAGCTGCTTAATTATCCCATTCTTCCTGATGCTTACATCAATACAGACATCATCGAGCAGGACTGGGAAGACATCCTTAGATTTGTCGTTACCATCAAGCTTAAAGAGGCTACAGCCTCACAGCTTTTCAAACGGCTTAACAGTTATGCCAAACAAAACTCGCTTTACAAAGCACTCAAAGAATTTGGCAAGATCATCAAAAGCATATTCATGCTCAAATACATCTCTGATGTCAACTTAAGGCAAGCTATTGAGAAGCAGCTCAATAAGGGTGAGCTTAGTAACAGCTTTAACAAAGCTATTTCTTTTGGCGGCAATCAGCAGCTTGGCTTTTCTGAAAAAGAGGATCTTGATGTTGCAGATGCCTGCAGGAGGCTTATTCGAAACACAGTGCTTTGTTGGAATTATCTTTACCTCTCAAAACAACTGGCTCAGGCCAAGCCAGACAAGCAAACCTCAATTATGCAATCCATCAAAGCTGGATCACCTATTGCTTGGCGGCATATAAACATGCATGGTGAGTATGATTTCTCAGATGAAAAGTTGGTTGATTCTATTGGTTTATCAAGTCCCAATTTAATCGACCTAAATCACCTTGAGAATTGGGACGCGATGATTCAGGCTTAAAGCCCGCTGGCACTAAGAAAAGTGGAAATGCCCATGAAACATTTCGTACCTTTGTTACGAAAAGGCCAACTTTCAGTCTGCAATGCAGCTGCCATAAAGTCTAGTCTCCTTAATGCCTTTACCTGCTAATATCCTGTGTCCACGTCAGCCTATCCTTTGCATTACCAAAGGCCTTTGCTTCTTGGACAATCCCAATCCAATACAGCTTGCGGTTTGGGTACCTGCTCTTTAGAGAGCTGTATTGGGTTTACTTCGTTCCCTATAAGCATTGATTGTGACCGTAGGATGATGCTATTC
>CAYGTA010000508.1:0-3437 GCA_964352605.1 uncultured bacterium
ACCTCCTATGCTCTAAGTATGAAAAGTCAGCGTGACATGAGCGTTACAAACATTGAGAGAGTGCTTTTAGAAAGAGCCAAACAGTATGACTCGGTCTAAATCACTGCTGCCGCCTGAGGTATATTCCCCGCGTATCCAGAGTTCTTCCAGGTCAGCTAAAACAGCCTGTAAGTCAGCATTGCTAGCTGGGTTGCCATCTTTCATCCATTGCCCTATCTCATCATCAACTTTTAAACTCATGATGGTTTCTGTCCAGTCAGTCGTGCTTGGCGCGCCTTCGTACCAAGTGCTTGTTAAGGTCATACCTGCGCCTTGTAGGATGATGTCAGGAGAAAATAGCAGTCTTGTGCTGCTTGCTGAACGCCGCATAACTACGTTTATAGATAAGCCAAAGTAAGCAGATGCGTCACCGTAAAAGTACTCAGGTGCTCTGAAGTACCAGATTTCGCTGCTGCCGCTGCCATTATCGGTACTTGTAATATAATCGTTAAGCTCACCGTCAAAAGGCCATTCGGGCTCTGTAACGCTGCCGTTACCTCTAATTTGCCAATCTTGGCGGGGTTCAAAAAAGTCCTGTCTTAAGTCGGGTGGAAAAACCAAATCACAGTCTGTTCTTGGTGGCGTAGTGGTCACAGGAAAGTTCAGGCGTAGCTCTTTTAGATAGCCTGCATGAGGAACAGTTTCAGGTGAAAAACAATTTTCGCTTAGCTCGACTGCAATTAAGCTCGCTGGGCCTTGCTTCCAGAGTTCGGTAATATCGATAATACTATTACCTTTAAGGTACAGGTAAGCCAGATTTTGACTTGCCAGAAGTGCCTGATCTATCTTTTGAATAGCTGGGTTATAACTTAAATCAAGAACGCGAAGTTTGCTTAACTCAAAGACACTAGAGTCACCAAAACAACATAGCTTGTTGTAACTAAGGTCAAGGCGGTCAAGTGATTCGCTCAGGGGTTCAAAAACATTAAGAGGAATAAACTCGAGCTGATTGTTCTGCAACTCTAAAGTCCGTAGTTTTTCTAAACCCGTAAAGCTGTTTGCTGCTAAGCTGCTTAGTTGATTATCTGCAAAGTCTAAACCTCTTAAGTTGCTAAGCGTGTTGAAGAGATTATCCTGAAGGCTCGTTAACTGGTTTTCTTCAAGGCGAATATCCTCTAACTGGGTTAACCCGCTAAAAATGCCATCTGGTAGAGCTGTCAGTTGATTACTACTTAGAACTAATGACTCGAGCTTAGTAAGATTTTCAAACTGATTCGCATTTAGGCTGCTTAGCTGATTGTTTTTTAATGATAGGTACTCTAAGTTTGTCAGATTTGCGAAAAGTGAGTTCGGCAGGCTGCTTAGTTGGTTGTTTTGTAATTCAATACTGCGAAGTAAAGGATTATTACTAAAAAAGGTTTCAGGAAGCGTAGTTAGTTGACCAGAGTCAATATTAATATCAATTAAGCTAGCTAGGTTCTCAAGAAGGTTTGCTGGTAACGTTGATAAAGAAGTACCACCAATGCCTAGGCGCTCTAATTTTTTCAGGTCTGCGAAAAGTCTTTGGTCAATTTCAGTTAAAGGATTACCTGAAATACTTAAGTGACTGAGGTTGCCTAACCCCGAAAACAGGACATCTGGTAGCGTCTTAAAATTATTAGAGCTAATAAAAAGAGTTTCTAGCTGTGTGAGTTTAGAAAATACATCTTCTGGAACGGTTGTTTCGCTTAAACGGTTTCCAAAAAGCCAAATGAGCTTTAGCCTGCTCATATCATCAAAGATGCCATTAGGTAAGGAAGCAATAACATGAGAGTATAGTTTTAAAGACTCGAGGTTGAATGCGTACTGTAACCCTTCTATCGTTCTTATTTTTTCACTGTCAGGAGGCTGCACCGTTTGAAAGCCATAGTTAATCTCAGTGAGAGATGCAAGATCAGCACAGTTAAATTGAGCTTTACCTAATTTTTCTACTAAAAAAGCTTTAAGTACTGCGTCTGGCGGGTTTACATTGCTACAACTATAAATAATGTCTAAACTTGTGGTCTGGCTGGCCTTAATAAAAACTACTTGCGCTTTAGTATCAGGGCTAAAAGTAGCACTGTCAGGCACAACATCTTCAGCCCTAAGCCCGTACTCACCAACGGGCAATCCAGTAACAAGCTGTCCTGAACTAAGTGCAATATCACCACTGGGCCCTGATAATATGATGTTTGCAACCACGCCATCTTTAAGCCCTGAAATATTGAGATTCAGTGAGCCTTTATCAGGCTCTTGTTTTACATAGTTAATGCTTGCTGAACTTGTACTACCTACCGTAATAACTAAAGTTTGAGATTCAGGTGCAGGGAAATACGTTCCTGACGCATCCCTCACTTCTTGAGCTAGCAACGTGTAACTAGCCGGCTCGAGTCCTGTGAGTGTTTCGCTTGTTAAAAAGCTATGACTAAAACTTGAGTCATTACTATTAACAACAACATTTGCGTTTAAGCCTGCCGGTAAACCCGTTATGGATACAGCAAGTGTTCCTGTGGTGGGCGCCTCTTCACTACACGTCAAGCTAACAGGAATGCTTGCATTGCCACCATTACTCAAAATGTTTATATTGCCCTTAAGTACTTCAAGTTCATTGCTACAAACACCTTGAGCGCTTAACGTAAAAGTTTCAGTAGGGTTAAGGCTACCCGAACTATCTGAAAGACTAAGCCAAGAAGCGTCAGTTGATGCAGTAAACGCTAAACTCGAGCTACCGGTATTTTGAAAACTTAGGCTTCCTTGGGTTGTTTCAGCAAGTTTGGCCTGCAAACTTAAATTCTTAGAAGACAAATTATCAAGCTTAGCTTCTGCTTTTGCTAAAACCGTAACCGCTAACGTTTGGCTGGTATTTACGCTTCCTGCTGAAGCAGTAACGGTGACTTGAGCTTTACCTAAACTCGCGTTATCAGCAGCAGAGAAACGCAAGCTACCCTCAGTTGTTGTTAGTTGCAAGCTGCTACTATCAACAGTTAAACCTGAAGGCAAACCGTTAACACTAAGCGTGACAGCTTCTAAAGCATTAGTAACAAGCACCCCAATGCTCGTGACTTGCCCTTGTGCCAAAACAATCTGACTAGGGTTTAAAGTAAGCATCAAGCTATCTTTTACTTTAGGTGAACTAGAGTCACCTGTTCGACAAGCAACAACCAGAAAACAAGCAACTATAAAACAAAAAACCAAACAAAATCTTTTCACCATGACCTCCCAATCACCGTAAACCCGTCTTAAGTGCTCGAGTTTGCAGGTAATCAAGCAATGCCTGATACGTTTGAAACTCTAAAGTTTCAGAGGTTTTTAAATTCTGTATTTTTATGAGTTCTTTAGAATCTTTTATAAAGACCCGCAACACAAAGCTCGAGCGTAAATCTGGTTTATGCATGAACTTAGCTTAAAGAGCCAGCGTGACACGAGCGTTACAGGTTTTT
>CAYGTA010000509.1:0-3415 GCA_964352605.1 uncultured bacterium
TAAGAGAGCTTTTGTCATTGCTTTAGGCAATCAAAAGGCACTGTTATTTACTGAATACCCAGTTTCATTTGAAATTGACTTAAGTCACCTTTATGAAAGCCATTTTTATAGAAAAAGCTTGCGGTTTCTTCTGGGCATAGGGCTGAGTATCGCCATGTTTTTTCAGGGTAGTTAGCCATTAAGGCGTTTAGAAGGCTCGTGCCTTGCTTTTGTCTTTGCTTGTTTTTGGCTACTGTTAGGTTTAAAAGCCGAATGGTTTTTGCCTTAGGGTCAGAAATAATCACAACTGCATCTTTTAATTTAAAGGCTTTGTTGGGTTCACCTAGATAAGCTAGATTGTAACCTGAAAGCTGCCAAGGTAAATTTTCTGGGCTTTGGCTAATACTATAATTACTAGCTTTTGCAATATCTATTTCTTTTAATTGCGTTAACTGAGTTTCTTTGACCCCTTGCAAGCTTCCTTCAACTAGGCGCTGTATTTTTTTGAAACCAGCATTGCTGTATAGCTTGAGTGCAGCAGGGTTTTGCTCTATAACTTCAAGTTCGTAGCTTTTATCTTGCCTTTGTCTGGCTTGTTCTACAAGCTGCGCCAAGACTTCTTTACCTACACCTTGGTATCTTGCTTCAGCTATTACACCCATAGCAGCTAATCGGCTTGTCCAGCCTCGTCTGGCAAGCAGTGCAAGTGCCACAGCCTTATTGTCTTTAATTGCAATTTGGCTTAAGGCTAAATTTATAGTTTGACTTGTACAAAACTGCTGAAAACTTTGCCTATCTAAGCTTATATCGCCTGCAACATAGTTCTTGAAAGCATCATTAAAAACAGTAATTAAGGTATCAATAGGGTATTCAGAAGCAGAGCGTACGCTTAGCGGCATGCTTAGCGCTGTATTTCCTCATCAAAGAAAAGCCCTCTCATTTTAAGCTGATATTTATTTTGAGTAGGCACAATTTCTAAGTAACTGTACTCATCACCATATCCGTTAGTGTCTAGCAATATAGCGCGACCCTGCGACGCTATATTCACACCCCCACGTACTGGCGTATGACCATAAACCCCTAAACGATACGGTGTATTTTCTAAATAATCTTTATCTTCATAAATCCAACGACGGCGGTTCAATAAGTAAAAATCATTATCGTAAGTATTATGTTCTGCTAAAGGCCCAACATGCGCAAAATGGATTCCTTCTATAGCATATTCATAAGGCCAAGCACTCATCCAGTTTAGTAATTCAGGCTCGAGTTTACGGTCACTAATATCTCGCCATTCCAAATGAGAGACGTCATCTGTTCTTAAAGGGCCTTGGTCTTGCTGTACGGCATTAAAGTCATGGTTACCCATTAAGATTGTCATTTTTTTAGAGGGTAGCGCATCTTGAAAGGCTTTAATTTTTCTCAGGAAAGCTTCTTGTTGTTTTTCAGCTGCAATCAGGTGTTCAGGATTGTATTCATCATAACGACTCACTTTAGCCAAGTGGGCATAACGCTCTCGACTTTTTGCGTGAACAAGATCACCCAGTAAAACAAGTTGCGTATCATCTGTCAAGAAACTTTGACTAGGCTCGAGTTCTGGAGTGCTTAGCTGCGCTTCTTGCAGCATTTGCCATAGTTTGTCTTCTTGTGTATGTATGTCTCCTATGACGATTATGCGCACATCTTGACTCCGAAGCAGTTTAGGTTTACCCGTTTTGGGTTTAAGTTCTTAGTAGTTAAACCTAAGTATATCTTTAATTGCTATATCTTAATGCTTAATTGCATTTTTTAGGTCAGATTTTTCGCACTATTGCTTAGTGTGAAGCACTTTGCTCTAGCACGGCAAGCGGATCAATGGCTTGACCACCAACACGTATTTCGAAGTGCAAGTGTGACCCTGTAGAGCGACCTGTTGAGCCAACCAAAGCAATAACTGACCCTGCTTCTACGACCATGCCTTCACTAACAACTAACTCTGAGGCGTGCGCGTAGTAATACTCGGTATCTCCTGAACTAATAATAACGAGGTTACCGTAACCACCATTCCAGCCGCTAAAGGTAACTAAGCCAGAAGTAGCAGCGTAAATAGGATCACCTGTTTCACCATCAATATCTAGACCAGTATGAAAGTTAGACCCTCCAATGCGTAAACGTCTGTAACCAAAACGAGAGGTTATTTGACCTTCAAGAGGCCAGACCATGGTCGCGTTTAAGCTTGGCTTGGGTGCAGGTACAGGTGAGGCACGAAACACTTCGTTAGAAGGTACAATTTTTAGGGTTTGCCCTGCTTTAATAGTTTGGCTATTTAGCTCATTAGCAGACATAAGGGCAGTTATGCTGGTGTTGTATTTTCTAGCAATATCCCAAAGGGTGTCACCTCTAAGAACTTCAACTGTTACAGTTGCAGCGCCACCTTGGTCAGAATTTGTAGTTCCAGCAAAGCGTCTAGGCACAATGAGATTACTATCTGGCTTTAAGGTGTCTGTTGTTAATGCGTTAAGCGTCTTCAGTTCTTCAACAGTTACATCATGCTCACGTGCTAAATCCCATAAGGTATCGCCTGATTTAATTGTTATGACTAGCGGTTCAGGAACAACTGTGGAACTAAGTATAAGTTCTTGACCAGGTTTAATAATACTACCGTCAATATTATTAATGGCAATTAGCTTATCTACATGAATGTTAAAGGCAACAGAAATATCGTAAAGGGTATCGCCTGCTTTAACAATGTAGGTCTCAGGTTGCATATTTGAGCTAGACGGAAGCTCGAGCTTGGTGTCTGGTTTTAAGGCGTCACTTGTGAGTGCGTTGGCTTGTTTTATTGCGTCTACTGTTGTGTCATAACGAATGGCTATATCCCAGAGGGTATCACCGGGTTGTACCGTTATAAAGGTTTGGGAGAGAGTTAAATTTAATAGGCTAACGAGTATTAATGCTAGAAGTAGGGGGGCTATACGCGGCATTGCTGCATAGTTTAACCCGAACCTTGGGGGTAATTACAAGGCTTTAGTCCCTGTTTTCTAACAAAACAGGGTAATATGAGAAGTTCTTTAGAAATAACTATACCTTGTGAGTGAACTGTGAGAGGTTAAAGTTCTTTCATTCTTCCTTAATAAACCTTTTTTTGTTAAAATTCTTTCATTCCTAGCCGTAGCGCTTTTACAAAGAACTAACCCTTTTTGAGCTTCAATCTATTCCAACACTCATGGCAATATGCACTTGTAAAATCAAAGCTGTGTCACTTTCTGATGTTACACCTAGAATTACTATAATACCATTTCCGTTTAGTTCCTGAAAGAACTAAACGCGGTCTTGGACCGTTGAAACCAATACCAAGTCCGCTTAAATCTCTTTAGAGTTTATTAAGCGTATTATCGGACTTGGTATTGCATCACCAGGTTGAATTTTAAATAAAGTCCATTCGCAAGAAAGTCATTAT
>CAYGTA010000510.1:0-3400 GCA_964352605.1 uncultured bacterium
TTCCAACACCAGCCCCAACAAGCCCTGAACAATACTTCTTCATAAACGGTGACGGTTAAGTCCTAAACCAAAAACTCGAGCGTAAGTCTTTAGTGAGATGTACGCTCGAGTTTTCTTATTGACTATAGTTTTTGCTGAAAGATTATTTAGGAGTTTGTAACTTAGTAGTTTTAGTGTTTTAGGAGGTGAACTTTGCTCCAGTTTTTTTTAAAGCGGGTTCTCTATATGATTCCTACTTTATTTTTTATTAGTCTGGTTTCATTTTTTATTATTCAATTGCCTCCGGGTGATTACGTAACAACGCTGGCAGCGAACTTTGCTGCTCAGGGAGAATCTGTTGATAATGCTACTGTTGCACAGCTTCGTGCAGCTTACGGCCTTGATAAACCTATTTATATTCAATACTTAATCTGGATTAGGAATATTATTTTTGAAGGAGATTTTGGTCAATCTTTTGATTGGAAAGCTCCAGTAAGTGATCTGATTTGGGGGCGTTTGGCGCTCACGCTTATTATCTCAATAGCAACGCTCCTCTTTATTTGGGCCATATCTCTCCCCACAGGAATTTATTCTGCAGTAAAAAAATATTCTATAGGAGATTACATAGCAACCTTTATTGGTTTTATTGGTCTGGCGATACCAAACTTTTTGCTCGCGCTTATCCTTATGTATATAGGCTTTAAATATTTTGGACAGAGTGTTGGTGGACTTTTTTCACCTCAATATATAGATGCAGCATGGAGTTGGGGAAAGTTTGTTGATTTATTAGCTCATCTCTGGATACCCGTTATTGTAATTGGTACAGCAGGAACTGCTGGGCTTATAAGAATTATGCGTGCTAATTTACTAGATGAACTGTTCAAACCCTATGTGACAACAGCTCGAGCTAAAGGTTTGAGGGAGCGTAGGTTGCTTACAAAATATCCTGTTCGTTTGGCTTTAAACCCGTTTATTAGTACAATTGGCTGGGTTTTGCCAAGTTTAATTTCTGGCGATATTATTGTTTCGGTAGTGCTAGGTTTACCCACAACTGGCCCGTTACTTTTGCGCGCACTCCTTGCTCAAGATATGTATTTAGCGGGGGCATTTATTTTGCTTTTATCGGTACTTACTGTTATTGGTACCCTCATATCTGATCTTTTGCTAGCTGCACTTGATCCGAGGATTAGATATGCGTAAGGCTTTAAAATGAGTGATAAATCTAGCATGACACATAAGCCCAGCCGCAATAATAAAACGGCTCTCAATGAACCAGATTTAAAAGATAAACAAAGTTTAGAAACTGATGATAGTGTGCTGGTTGCGAGCCAGTGGCAGCTTGTTTGGTGGAAGTTCCGTAAGCATAAATTGGCCCTTTTGAGTGCCTATATTGTATTGGCTATTTACATAATCGCAATCTTTGCAGAGTTTTTAGCGCCAACTTTGCCAGGTACTTACAGCGCACGTTATTTGTATGCACCTCCTCAAATCATTAAAGTATTTGGCCGCTCTGATGACGGTAAGCTAATTCCTTTATACGTAAATGATTATAAATCTGAAGTCGATTCGGTATCTCTTAGGCGAACCTTTACGTTAGATACTGAAAAGAAAATTCCACTGGGCTTGTTCGTTAAAGGTGAGCCTTACAAAATGTGGGGTTTTATTCCAGGAGATCGGCATTTGTTTGGTCCTCTTGAACCAAGAGCTCCCATGTATTTGCTTGGCGCAGACAGGTTAGGACGTGATATTTTTAGCCGTACAATTTATGGTACGCGTATTTCTATGTCTATTGGTCTAATAGGTGTCATTTTATCACTCATTTTGGGTATTTTACTTGGTGGTATCTCAGGCTATTACGGGGGTTGGATTGATAATCTTATTCAACGCATCATAGAGTTTTTACGCTCTATTCCACAAATTCCACTGTGGATGGGTCTATCGGCAGCTATTCCTGTCAGTGTGGGCGCTATTGAAGTATATTTTTGGATTACAATCATTCTTTCGTTACTTGGTTGGACAGGACTTGCCAGGGTTGTAAGGGGGAGGTTCTTGGCCTTAAAATCTGAAGATTTTGTTACGGCAGCTCGCTTAGATGGGGTTAGTGAATATCGCATCATTACCCGTCATATGGTGCCATCTTTCATGAGTCATATTATTGCTAGCATTACTTTAGCGATACCCGCTATGATTCTTGCTGAAACATCTTTGTCTTTTCTCGGAGTAGGTTTGCGCCCGCCCGTAGTTAGTTGGGGTGTCCTTTTGCAAGAGGCACAGAATATTCGCAGTATTGCCACGGCGCCTTGGCTATTTTGGCCCGGTGTTGCCGTTATCATTGCTGTACTAGCCTTAAATTTTCTAGGTGATGGCTTAAGAGATGCAGCTGACCCTTATGAATAAACCTCATTTTAAAAGTCGAGCATTAAGCTTTAATCATATAAGTATTAAAAGTATAAATAGCTATTTAGCTCAAGGATACAGTTGTGGCAGTTAACGCAAATTTTATAGAACTTATAGATGTTGAAACGCACTTTTTTACAGATGAAGGTGTCGTTAAGTCTGTAGATGGCGTTAGTTTTACTGTTCCTAGAGGAAAGACGCTATGCGTGGTGGGTGAGTCTGGTTCTGGCAAGTCAGTCACGGCACGATCGATATTAAGAATTGTTGATAAGCCAGGCAGAATTGTCGGTGGGCAGATCTTATTGCACCAGTCAGATGGCCGTAGTCTAGATATAACTAAGCTTGATGAATATGGCGAAGAGATTCGTGCAGTAAGAGGCAAAGATATCGCCATGATTTTTCAAGAACCCATGAGTGCACTTTCTCCTGTGCACTCCATTGGTAACCAACTTACCGAAGCCATGTTATTACACATGCCTGTAAGCAAACAAGAAGCAGAAGCTCGAGCTATTGAAATGCTTAATCGGGTTGGTTTACCTAAACCAGAAGACAGGTTAAAAAGCTATCCTTTTGAACTGTCGGGTGGCATGCGACAGCGTGTTTGTATCGCTATGGCACTTATGTGCAAACCTCAACTACTTATTGCTGATGAGCCCACAACAGCGCTTGATGTAACAACACAAGCAGAGATTCTTGATCTCATAAGCGATTTGCAGCAAGAAATGGGCATGAGTGTCATGTTTATAACGCATGACCTTGGTGTGGTTGCAGAGATTGCTGATGAGGTAGTCGTTATGTACTTAGGCAAAGCAGTAGAGCGAGGTAGCGTAGATGATATTTTTTATGACCCTAAACACCCGTACACCAAATCGCTGTTAAACAGTATTCCCAAACTCGAGCTTGGTACCCGTCATCGTTTAGAAGCTATTCGCGGTATGGTTCCGCATCCTTTTAATAGACCGTCTGGGTGCTCCTTCCACACGCGTTGTGATGAGGCAATCGCGGGTGTTTGTAACAAAATAGT
>CAYGTA010000511.1:0-3393 GCA_964352605.1 uncultured bacterium
GGTCGCACGAATGGTCTGATGGTGCAACCATTCCAAACGCCCGAGGGTAACCGCTACATTAGCGGGTGCACCACCTGGTGAAGGGCGTAGCATAGCGGTATCAGCAAGGCTTTTAGAGGGTTCGGCAAAAAGGTCAATGAGTGCTACACCAAAAACAACAATGTCTGGCATTTACAGAGCCTCGAGCTGCTCCTCACTAGCATAAGCTTCAAGTTCGCTTATCTGGACTTCTTCGGCAGAAATACCCAGAGGTTCGTTTAAAACCTCTTCCAGTCTTAAAATCAGACCATAGGCATCGAGACCATACTCAGCCATCAGATAGCGCTTACTTGCACCGTGCAAATACTGATCATTCAGGCCAATTCGTATGAGTTTTTGACCCAAACCTGCTTCAGCCATACGCTCAGCGACAGCACTCCCTAAACCACCTAGAATAGTGTGATTTTCTACGGTTAGCACAGCATATTTGGCTTTAGCAGCAGAATTCACGATTTGCGGATCAGTAAAAGGTTTCAGAGTTGAAACATGAACATGTTCTACAGAAAGACCTTTTCGTTTCAGAAGGTTTACTACCCGCATGGTTTCTTCGGTGCAAATACCTGAACTGAATAAGGTTATGTCTGTACCTTGTGAGAGGACTCGAGCTTTATTGAGCTGTATAGATTCAGAAGCAGGAAAAAGCCTTGGGATTTCGCCTCGAATCATACGAATATAAACAGGGCCATCAATGGTTTCTGTTAGCTTTAAAACAGTTTCCACCTCGGTAGCATCTCCTGTTTCTAAGATAGTCATATTAGGTAGAGTTCGCATTACACCAATATCATTAATTGCCTGATGGGTAGCGCCCCCTGGCGTGGTTAATCCAGGCAAAAAGCCAAACATTCGTACTGGTAAATTTGGATAAGCAATGGACATTTCAATTTGGTCAAGAGCGCGACGATACATAAAGACTGCAAAGGTATGCATCATTGGTATGAAGCCTTCTCGAGCTAGCCCTGCGCAAAAACTCATGGTGTTTTGCTCGGTAAGCCCCATTGAGAAAAACCGCTTAGGATATGCGTCCCTAAAGCCATCAATCTCACAAGATGCCGTTAGATCACCAGAGAGGACCAGAATATTAGGGCGAGTCCTAGCAAATTCGACAATATTTTTGGCATGAACACGTTTAAGCATTTCCATGAGCTAGCTCCTTTTGTTTATGATTTAAAAAATCGCGATAACGCTCACGCTCTTTTTCATCTTTGAAGCGTACATAATGCAAATAGGGAAAGCGTTCTTCTAAAATTTCAAGACCTTGATAGGGGCTGGTGTAGCCTAAAATCACGAGTGGTTTGCCCTTGTGTTCGGTTTGAGTTGCCTTCATAAGGGCAGAAATATCATGCCCATTGACTTTTACAACCTCAGCACCAAAGGCTTTTAGCTTTTCGGGTAGTGGCTCAATAGCCATTACATCTTCCATGCGTCCATCTACCTGCTGATTGTTAACGTCTACCAGCACTGTCAGGTTATCTACCTTGTGATAAGCCATTGTTAAAAAAGACTCCCAGGTTTGCCCTTCCTGAAATTCGCCATCACTCATAAAAACCCAGACATGACCTGTTTCGTTTTTGAGTCTTCGCGCTACTGCTACGCCTGCTGCCTGACATATAGCTTGACCAAACGAGCCACCATTGACCTCATGACCAGGAGAATGTTCACCTCCAATCATCTCAACAGAACTACCATCCTGATTAAATTGAGCTAATCCTTCTGGGGCTAAACGACCTACCTCAATAAGCGTGGCATAGAGACAAAGCGCATAGTGGGTAGGAGATAAGAAAAAGCGATCATACTCAGGTGCTTTTTTACCGTTGTAGCTAGCCCCACTAAAATGTTTTTGGGCAGTGCCCGGCACATCATCTTTACCAAAGGGGGGTGGGATCATGGCGCCTTCACTTTCGCCAAGTTGCATAATCTCGGTATAGAGGGCAGCCAAGATTTCAGCACTCGAGCAGGCTTGACTTAAGTAGCCTCCATGCTCAATTGTGTGCTCCAAAACGCGTAGACGAATACCATGCGCAACGCGCTGTATAAACTCGAGTTTTTTTGGGGTAGTGAGGGTCATATGCCTCCTTAGAGAGGTGAGAACTGGCTGTTTTTCTAATTTACGGAATAGATATGGCGTTCGACGCTACACTTATTTTTTATCCTTATTTTTGATGATCTAACTCATGTATTAGCCAGGGCGTTTTAGAATGGCTTTGAAAAATAAGGTCAACTATAGAATCAATCCTTAAGGTTGTCAAGTTTTTGCATTGGAGTAGAATATTTTACATGGACCCTGAAAAACTGGAACAACTCGCCCAAGTCGCATCCTGGTATTACGAAGAGAATTTAAGCCTAAATAGCATTGCAAAACGCCTAAAACGCTCAGTCTCTATGGTTTCAAGAATGCTACAAGAGGCCAAAGATCAAAATCTAGTTGAAATTAAAGTACGTTATCCGGTAAGAACAGACAGTCTACTAGAGCAACAACTTTGTAAAACCTTTGGTTTGCAAAGTGCACAAGTTTACCTTAACCGAGACTATGAAGACTCAGGCGCTTTACAGAAGCGTCTAGCTCAACTTGGGGCACGTTATGTCCAACAACAGCTAAAAGAAAATAGTAAAATTGGTATTGGTTGGGGCTCGAGTGTGTACAACATTGTTGCTGCCATGCCTTACTTAAGTTTGCCCAAAACTCAGGTAATTCAGGTTAGTGGCGCGGTAGGAGCAACTGACCCAACAGTTGATGGCGCGCAGATGGCGCGCTGGTTAGCGCAAAAGCTTGATGCCAACTCCCGTTTTTTACACACACCTTTGATTGTACAAAGCGAAGTGATTGCTCAGGCTTTGCGAGAAGACCCTACTATTATCATGAGTTTAAATTTAGCAAAACAAGTAGACCTCGCTCTGATTGGAGTAGGCACACCTTATATTGCTAATGCTGGTTTAAAGCGTGCGGGCTATCTTAGCGATGAAGAGGTTGCCCAATTGAAAGAGCAGCATGCTGTTGGTGACATTATTGGTTTTCATTTCAATCAGGCAGGTGAGGTTTTAGATACGCCTCTAAATCGACGCATTGTTGGCCTAACGCCTGAAGATTTACTCATGCTCCCTCAGGTCATTGTGGCAGCACATGGTAACGAAAAGGCACCTGCTATCTTGGCGAGTCTTAAAGGCAGGTTTATTTCTAGCCTTATTACAGACGCTACAACCGCTAATCTGGTATTGCAGCATAACTCCAAGGTTTAGCTTTTCTTAGGGTAAGGCTATAGGGCATTTAATAACCCCAGGTAGGTTCAAGAAATTAAGAGAAGCTGTTTCTATAAGCCTAAAGACATGTCAGGTAAGGAAGCGGCATCTCTACCACTC
>CAYGTA010000512.1:0-3379 GCA_964352605.1 uncultured bacterium
TATTTATTCGAGCTTCGCTAGCTCTATCATTTTGTTCGCGGTATATAGCGAGACCCTCTTCATATAAGCTTTTTGCTCGTTCTAAATCATCTCGAAAGTAGGCTACATCCCCTAAATTCCTTAAAGACAAAGCAATTTGCCCACTATCCCCTAATTGAGTAAAAATCTTTAAACTTTGCGAATACAGTTTTTGTGCTTCATCAAGCTCATTATTATTTTTGGCTATAAGCCCTAAGTTACCTAAAGAAACGGCAACGCCACGCTCATCCCCTAGGGTTCGTTTAAGCTCTATGCTTTCATTTAGTAATTTTGCTGCACTTTCAAAGTCATTTTGCCCCCAAGCAACACCTGCTAAGTAGTTAATAGAATCAGCTAGCATTTGTGTGTTGTTGTGTTGCCTAGCAAGCTGTTCACTTTGCTTAAAATACTGCTCTGCTTCACTTAAACCTTTTTGCCTGTGGGTTAAAACACCTAGTGCGTAGACAGCTTGAAGGTAAGCGTCGCTTTCATTACCCTGTAGTTTTTTAACGACATCAAAAAGCCATGCGCGCCCTTCGGTTAAGTAGCCTCTTTTTTCCCAGAAGCGTCTTAAGGCAGCAGCTTGTTTAAGGGCCTCAACGGGGTTGTTGTTAAGGTTAAATAATAGGGCTTTTCTTACATTATCTTTTTCAACATCTAACTTTCGTAAGTACTCGAGTTGGTCTTTTGTTATTAAGTGGGGTTCGGCTTCTTGGGCGTAGTTGCTGTAGTAGTTGGCGTGGTTTTTTTGTATTTGGCTTTTGTTTGTGGGGTTTTGGTCGAATTTTTCTTGGGTGAATTGCCAGAGTAGGGTGTGGAGTGAAAAGCGGAAGCTGCTGCTTATTTTTATGAGGGCTTTGTCTGCGAGGGTTCTTAAGGTGGGTATATCTGCGTTGGCAACTTGGTTGGCGGCTTGGCGTGTGAATCCGCCTGCGAATATGCTTAGGTTTTGTAGTATTTCTTGTTCTTTGGGGGTGAGTAAGTTCCAGCTGTACTCAAAGGTGGCCCGCAAGCTTTGGTGGCGGCTTTTTATGTCTCTGTCTGGGGTGTAGAGGGTGTCTATGTCTTGGCTTATGGCGTTGGCAATTTCGTTTGTGCTCATTATGCTTATGCCGGCGGCGGCGAGTTCTATGCCTAGCGGTAAGCCTTCGACGAGTTGGGCTATCATGATTGCGTCGCTTACGTCTTCTTCTGTAACTTGGTAGTCGTGTTTGGCGTGTTTGGCGCGGTCTTGCCAGAGTTGCATTATGTCGTACTCTAAGGCTTCTTCGGGGCTTAGGTTACCGCGTAGGGGTATGTTTAGGCCGTTTATTTCTAGGGCTATTTCTTCGGCTATGTTTAGGCGTTCACGGCTGGTGACGAGTAGTTTTATATTGGGGCAGTGGCTGAGTAGGGTTGAGCATAGGGGTAGGCTGTTGAGCAGGTGTTCGTAGTTGTCGAGTAGCAGTAGCATGTGTTTGTCTGCTATGTGTTTAGTTAGTTGTTCGCTGGGGTCTGTTTGGTTTAGCTTGAGGTTTAGGGTTTGGGCTATTTGGGTGGGTATTTGGTCTTCGTGGTTTAGGGCTTCTAGTTCTACTAGGTAGATGCCGTCTTTGAATTGTTTTTGTTCTTCTAGGTAGCTTATGGCTGCGTGCATGGCGAGTCTTGTTTTGCCTACGCCGCCTTGCCCGTAGAGGCTTAAGAGGCGGTAGTTTGGTTGGTCGAGTAGTTCTCTTATTTGGCTTGTTTCTTCTTTTCTGCCTACAAATAGGTTGTTTCTTAGTTGCAAATTGGTTTTGGTGTTTGGGTTTGCTGTTTGGTAGCGTGCTAGGGCTTCTGCTTTTGTTTGACTTAGTTCAAAGCCGTAATCGCTAGCTATTTTTCTTACGGCGTTTCGTTCGAAGCTGTCGTTTAGTAGCAGCAGGCTGTAGAGTTGCTCGAGTTCTTGGGGGCTTGGGTCGGGTGCGCCTGTTAGTTTGAAGGCTTTTTCTGCTAGTTTTGTGGCTTCTGAAAAGTTTGCTTGGCTGGCTTCTTGCTCAGCTTTTCTTAGGTAAGCTTGTCTGACTTGTGCGCCTATGAATTCGCGGGTTTGGTAGACCCATTCTTCGAGTTCTACGGGGCAGTCTTTTAGAAAGAAGCCTTCTAAGAAGGGGCCTGTGTAGAGTTCTATGACTCTTTGGTGCTTACCTTCTTCACTTGCTGTGAGTAGTTCAGCTGCATCTGAGTTTATAGTTATCTCTACTCTTTTTTCATCTATATCTACGGCATGCTCTGCTTCTTTTTTGATTCTACTTAGCGTAACTCTTAAAGCAGCCATGGGTTTACTTGACTCTATATGAAAGAGCTCACTTAGGTCACGGCGCTCCTTTGAACCTTCAACACTAAGGTAACTTAAAAGCAGTAAAGGTTTAGGTCTATCTAGCTTTGAGTTTGTAAGCTCGAGTGTGCCGAGGGTGCGTAGTTGCATTGTTGTTTAGTATAGCTTGCTGTGTTTGCTTTTGGGTTTCAGATGTGTGTTTTTTTGTTTTTTCTTTCTTTGCTTAGATTACTACTGAAAATGTTTGTTTTAAGGGTTCTAGCATTTTGCTTGGTAACGCTTTGCTTTTTTTTGGTAACGCTCTGGAAACGCCTTGTTTTTTATGCTTTTTTTACAAGGAGCAAAGACTATGGCTGCACAAGCAATCATTCCGTTAAGTGAAGGTTTTTTACTTGGTTTAGGGCTTATTGTTGGCTTTGGGCCACAAAATAGTTTTATTTTGCAGCAGGGTACTAAACGTGAATATGTTTTGCTTATTGCTTTACTAGCTAGCCTGATTGACTTTTTACTTATTGCCTTAGGCGTTGGTGGTGCTGCTAGTTTTTTTGAAGGCCTGCCGCTGGTTATGGCAGGTGTAACTTGCTTTGGTATTTGCTTCTTAACTGTTTACGGCTTTAAGTCGTTTAAGTCTGCCTTTACACACTCGAGTGTTAAGACAAATGTTTTGGCTGTGGGTCGGCTTGGCCCTAAGGCGGTTGTGTTTGCGGTTTTGGCTGTGAGTTTGCTTAACCCTACAGCTTATCTTGACACTATGTTTATTATTGGCGGTAGTGCCCTTCGTTACGCTGAACCTTTTAGGGTTTTTTTTGCGGTGGGTGCTGCTATTGCGAGTGTTGTTTGGTTTTTTGCTTTGGCGTTTGGTGCTGCGAAGCTTAGTAAGACGCTTAAAAGCCCGTTGGTGGCTAAGTCTATTGATATTTTTAGTGCTGTGGTCATGTGGGGTCTGGCTGCACGTTTGTTGTTTACTTTCTTTTAATGTTTTGGGTCTGTTTTTTGCTTGGTAACGCTTTGGTAACGCCTTGTTTTTTAAACTTTTGTTATTAATTGCAGTTCCATGAAACATTG
>CAYGTA010000513.1:0-3370 GCA_964352605.1 uncultured bacterium
TTACCCTAATGATTTAAATGATAAGCAAGTCTCTTTACTCAAAAAACACTCGAGCTATCGTTTTTCTTCTTCAAGGTACTCAATTTGTTGCATTGCAGGCGTGTAACTTGAGGGTTGCAAAACCACAATGGTTGGGTGACCTGCTTTAATTTCTGGCATAGGTAGAGCAATTTTATGATGATTCACAATAAGCGCAGGGTCATTTTTCCTGCGATTTAAAAACTTAGTCACAGGTCGCATCATGATGCCCGGTGGTGGTAAGTGATAATGCATCGGAAAAATAAATTTAGGTTTCAAAAAGTCAATCATCGGGTCAAGCTCATCTAAGTTAAGACTATACGTTTCACCCGTAATGGCTAGCAGCACATCACAATGCCCAACCCAAGGCGCTAATTGTTCTTCGCTCAAAGCAAAACCAACATCACCCACATGCGCAAACCAAAGACCCCCCGCATAAAAAGCATACATACCGTTATCATCTGGACCCGTAGGATGATCAGGTGTTTCAGAAACCGCTATACCCACAATAGGTTTACCATTAATGCTTTCAGAAACTTTACCTGTAGCCACATCAAGCGCATTTATAACTTTTGGCTTACCTGAGGCCAGCTTGTAATTGTTGTGAGACAAGTCCGTGAGAGAACTAACAATAACTGTCTCAGCTTCAAACTGCTCACCCTCATCTGTTAACCCAACATCTGAATGGGTATAAGGATCGGTCATAATAGTCGGGCGACCACCCTCCCAAATACGAAAACAAGCATGACCCAAAAATTCAACTTCTAACACAAGCACCCTCCTTTAGGGTCTAAGAATAATCTTGGCATCCTCACGACGCTCGAGTCTTTTAAACGCTGCCACAGCATCTTCTAAAGGCAGGGTGTCACTTAGCATTTTGCGCATATCTACGCGCCCTGCTGCCATAAGCCGTATGACATTTTGAAAGGTTCCGCAACCCACATGCCCTAAAGAGCCAGCAAGTTGCACGCCTTTAACCTTATAACTAACGGTTGGCAAGACAGGGCTTTTGCTACCCATACCAATATCAATAATAGAGGCATTTACCGCTAAACTGGCATTCATTTGTTGAATGGTTTTATCAGCCACACCTGCACATTCAACCACCCAGTCTGCCCCTCTGCCAGAGGTTAAAGCTAAAATGCTTTCATCAATATCCACTTGGCTTGGGTCTAAAACATGAGAAGCACCCATAGCTTTAGCAAGCTCCCGACGGCTTTTTGATGTGTCAAACACAATCACTTCAGCTGCGCCCGCAGCAATCGCTAGAGCAATCGTGGCAAGCCCAATGGGTCCTGCACCAAAAATAACCGTGTGATTACCCGGTCGCCAAGTTGTTAAACGGTTAAACATGCCATGATAAGCAACCCCTGTTGGCTCAACCATAGCCCCAAGCAGCATGGCTTCTTGTTCACCTACTTTGTCAATAAGATCATTAAGCTTCCAGCAGTATTTGGCTTTAACGGCAATATAGCTTGCCATAGCGCCATTAATACTAAAACCAATCTCTTCAGTGTTTTCACAGTGATTCAAAAAGCCTCTACGGCAACTGGTGCAAACCCCGCACCATTGCACTTCTTCAACGGCAACACTGTCACCCATACTCAGCTCAGTGACGTCTTTACCAAGCTCAATAATGCGACCTGAAAACTCATGCCCTAAGATATTGCTAGTTTTAACCAAACTTGGGTAAATCATGTAACCATCAGCAGAGCTTTCATACATATGCATGTCAGACCCACAAATACCCACAGCTTTAACTTCAAGCAAAACCTCATCATCTTTGAGTTCAGGGTCAGCTACATTCTCTAAACTAATACGCGGATTCTTCCAAACTTGCGAGCCCCGCATAACTTTACGTGTTTTTAGTTCTCGTTCACTCGGCAGATAATCAGGCTTTGGTTGCCAATCTGCACTCAAAACAACTGCTTTCATTAGACTCCTTAGAACTTTCTGTTTACTTAATTTTATAGCAGCCTAAGCGTGAAAGGCTCCACCATAGCGTCCTTGTTTATGCTCACCTAGCTCGAAGATTAAGACTCTGTAGCGTATCTATCCTAAAAGGCTATGCCTGTCAGAATCAAAGCAGTCTTAATATTAGCTATAAAATGCCTGCCACTCATCTTTAAAGGCCGTTAAGCCTTCTAAAACATTAAACGCTGTTCTACCCAAAACTTGACTTGTTTTTTGGGTACTGGCAGCCGTTCTAAAAGGAATACCAACATGCCTGTGTTGATCTAAGACAACAGGGTCAGTTGGTACAGCTGAAATAAGACTTTTATCTGCCTTAAAAACATCAGCGATATGATAAGCCAAATCTAACCTGTTTACCGCTTCACAACCAAAACAATGAAAAATACCGTTAGCACTATGCTTAGCTAAACGAAGCAGCATATCAGCACCATCTGACGCTAAGGTTGGATTATAAACCTCATTCACTTTAGGGCCCATCCAGATAGGCGTTGGTAAACCCGCATTAAGCTGATGCACTGCAAAATTTACAAAATCCCCGCCCATACCATTATCTTTACGCAACAAGGATGGCGCAGCGTAATTAAGACCATAAACACCCGCCAAGCGACCCACCGCAAAATCAAGTCCATCCATAACGCTAAGTTCACGCTCAACCGCAAATTTTGTTACCCCATAAAAATTAACAGGCTTCGGCGGCGAATCTTCATAAATCAGCCCATCCATGCCGTCAAACACCCAGTCGGAAGAGACAAACACAAATCTTGCACCCACCTCTCGAGCAGCAAGCGCAAACGCCCTGCTACCCTCAACCATAATGCGCCAAGAAAGTGACCGCTTAGTCTCTAAGAAAATCTGATCAACAATAGCAGCAGAATGAATAAGCACATCAGGCTTATACTTCAAAATAGAAGCTCTAACCGCCTCAGCATCAGCCATATCTAAAGGGTCAAGCTCATAATCAACTTGCCACTCAGGTTCAGGGCCATACTGCGAAGCAATAATCTCAAAGCCTTGCTGCCGCGCTAAACGAATAAGGTTACTACCAACCAGCCCCGTACCACCCGTAATATAAAGTCTCAAAGCAAACCTCCTAAGGCATTTAGCTTAGCTAAGCATAAGTACCTTAACGCATTCAAAAATATGGCAATCACCCTAAAGTATAGAACTATTTATAGACTACGTTTGAGCACTAAACAAGCCCACTCAAAAGTGATGAGCGAGCTTAGTTTAAAAATCATCTTAAAGCATTACTTCTTACTTAAAGGCAACTGAATTTTAAACAACGCTCCACCTTGAGCTTGATTTTGAACACTAACCTGACCCCCATGAAGTTCTGTTAAGGCTTTAACAATGGCTAGACCTAAGCCTGAACCGCCTT
>CAYGTA010000514.1:0-3366 GCA_964352605.1 uncultured bacterium
GAAACTAATTATAGTATACGTAAAGTTTAGAGGGATGAGCAGTGACTGGAAAGTAAGGTGGAAAGCAATGAGGAATCAGTGGAAACTAATGCGCAATTAGCAATGGGTAAAAAGTGGAAAGTAGCAAATATTTTCTAATCTTACATTTCTTCTTCTCATTTTCTAATTTGTTACGTTTAAGTTCTAAAAATAACCCCTTCTCGTTTAAAGCTACGATAAGCAAAATCTAACAGCAGTACACTAAAAGCAGCAAGGCTTGCCCATGTGACAAGCACAGGAAGCAACGCCGCCTGACCTTTCACAATGTCATCCATAAGAATCAGTGCATTCATAATGGGTATACAGTAAACCAAAATATTAGTACCAAAAAAGTCAGAAAACTGCAGCCCAATCGCAGGAATAATCATAATAAAACTAAGCGGAGCAACATAACTCTGCGCTTCCTTATAGGTACGCGCAAACGTAGTAATACTAATAAGCAAGGCAGCAATAAGTGCAGCCAAAAGCAAAGCACTCAGCAACAAAAGCACAATAGAAAGCGGTGTTGTTTGCAAAGAGCCGCCCATAATTGCTACAAGTTCACCAGCATCATCACCCAAGCGATTCAAAAACAAGCCACGCAACACCACACCTCCCACTATGTAACCCACAATCGCCATAACAGAAGCTGCCAAACCAAACGTCAAAGTAGCTAAAAACTTACCCACAACTACCTCAACACGCCGAACAGGTGATACTAGCAGTGACTCTAAGGTACCGCGCTCCTTCTCACCAGCCGTAGCGTCAAGCGCTGTGACCTGACCGCCAGCCAAAGTCCAAACCGCAATAAAAAACGGAATCAACCAAGCCAACTGACCACTCGAGCGTTCCGCCTCACTACTTGCATCTGTAGTAATCACCGAAATGGGTTCTAAATCTTCTTGACTAAGCCCGACAAGCTCGAGTCTTTCTTGAATAATGCTTGCGCTGTAGCTATTGACCGCATCTGCTATTTTTGAAGCGTTTAGCTCACTGCGTAGATTGCCGCGTTTACTGTAAAGGGTGAGTTCTGCTTTTTCTTGATTTGCTAATTTAGTTTGAAAGTCACTCGCAATACTTAAAGCAACTTGAAAGTCACCTTCACGCACTAAGTTTTCTAAATCAGTGGCTTCTACAAAGGCAATATTTTGCGCTTCAAGATTCTCTTTTAAACTCTCAGGTAAGTAACTTAAACCCTCAATGCCAATTTCAGACACGGTTGACTGCTCACGTTCAAAAAGCCCGCCTAGTAACAAGGGTAAGCCAAGCATAACGACAGGTAAAATAAGCAAAGGAATAAGCAAACTAGAAATAATGGCACGCCTATCTCGTAGGGTAGACAAAATTTCTTTAAGTGCCACATGAAAAACCATGGCTAATCTCACGCGCTTACCGCCAAACCAGAGTCATCCACCAGTTTAAAAAAGGCATTCTCAAGATTACGCTCTGCTGTTTGCTCAATAAGACTCGACACGCTACCCTCAGCAATCATCTTGCCTTTGAACACAATACCCACCCGATCACAAAGCTCCTCAACTTCACTCATGACATGCGTTGAATAAATAACTGCCCGCCCTTGACTTGGATAAGCTTTTACAAAATTCATGACTGCTCGCCTTGCCATGACATCAAGCCCACTGGTAACCTCATCAAAAAAAATGATGACAGGATCATGCAAAACTGCCCTAGCAATCACAATTTTTTGCTTCATGCCAGTAGAAAAACCAGTGGTACGCCGCGTTAAGGTATCGCCAAGCTCGAGTAAATCATCTAAGTCTTTTATGCGCTTATCTATAGCGTTAGTGCTCATGCCGTAAAACTTACCAAAGTAATGCAGAACTTCTTTACCTGTAAGCCGATCATAAAGCCCCATGCCACCGTTAACCACGCCAATACAGTTACGAACATCTTCAGCTTGTTTTTTGACATCAAAACCATTGACAGTTGCTTTGCCTTTGCTTGCCTCAATCAAGGTTGCCAAAATCCGCAAGGTTGTTGTTTTACCTGCACCATTGGGCCCTAAAAGACCATAAACTTCACCTGCGCTCACGCTAAAACTCAGTTCATTAATAGCTTTTACATCTGAAAAGACTTTTGTTAATTGTTCAACTTCAATCATAGGCTCTAGTGTGACATGAAATATCAAGCTTAGCTTGTGCCAAAAGATGGAAAGTAAGAAAATGTAAAAAATCTTAAGTATTCAAAGAAAAGCTAAACAAAGAAAAGCGATTTGTTCTGTACACATCACACTGTGACTAGACCTAAATGCACTATAATGATTATAGTAAGCTAGATTCCTTTTCTTAAGACAAGATAAGGAAAACCAAAAACTCGAGTACCTAGGTAATTTTATGGATGAAGGCGTTAACAAACAGATACTAGATTTAGGCATAGATGCCAAACAGTTTGAACAACTCGCAGGCAGCCTAGTTTGGCGTGTAGGCCGATTAAGTGACGGCGCACCCCTAACGGTGCGTGTAGGCCTAGCAAGTAGCGTACCCCTCTTTAATGAATTACCCAAATTACATAATGCTTCAGAAGAAGACATACAAGAAGCCATGAACGCAGAAGACATTCGCGTAGAATGGGTAGGCCGCAAGCCTTAAGGTAAACACTATGAAACTAAGCCACTCCGTCACCTTTAATTTTGACCTCATTTTGCCCCAAGCAGAAGCTATAACGTTTGTGCGTAACGCTGACATTAGCTTAAAAAATGCCAGTTTTATAGAAAACCTAAGTGTAAGCGACAATGGTAAGCATGTAAGTGCTGCCATACCTGTCAATGCAGCCCTTTTTGGTCAACAAAAACTAGCTTTTCAAAGTACCCTAGAAGCAACCCCAAAAGGCGCAAAACTCAATGCTTTAGAACTTGAAACAGACCAACCCGGTTGGGCTGAAGTGGCTGGTGAAGCTGTGGTACAAGCCAGACCAAAGGGTAGTTATGTGTCTTACTCTTTTGACATAACCATTCACCTAAGGCTGCCTGAGGCAGAAAAATGGGGCGGAAAAGCCTTAACCAAAATGATTGAATTTACCGCCCAAAAAGTCTTAGAAAATGTAACATCACAATTCCCCTGCGCGGTACAAAAAGCAGCAAAAGAAGTAGAAGCAGCCTACACAGCGTAACTTTAATTAAGATGCAGAGACTTTGATTGCAGATAGAGCTAAAGCTGCGAATCTTTTACCACGTTTTATGAACGCTGTAACCACAATGTCTCAATCAAAAGAACGTAGTATTAGATTGAGGCTTGCTTGGGTTGTGAATGATGTATTAGTTTTTGCGCCTTCACAAATCCCTGAAGAAATTAAAGCAAAATATGAAGAGTTCAAGCAATTAGTAAACGAGCC
>CAYGTA010000515.1:0-3361 GCA_964352605.1 uncultured bacterium
AATCCACAGTTTTATTGACCTTTTGACTTTTTTCAACTAGCACAATTGGTTACTAGAAATACAGCATCAAACTTAACGGAAGGATAGATCTCTTTTTCAAAATCAAGCTGATAATACTGATAAGCATCACCAAGCTTTGTTGTTGCTTTTTCTACATCCCGCACACCTGCGTAGAGTTCCAAATCAGCATCATGAAGTTTAGCGAGCACTGCGCTTCCTACATTTCCAGTGGCACCCGTAACTAAGAGTCTCAATAGAATCAGCTACTAATAGCTGGTGCTTGACGAAGCCAACTATCTGCCTGAGTTTGCTCTAGCATGAAAGCTGCAAAATCAGCACGTGTTAACTGCATACCAACCCCTTTACCCACATAGCCAGCTTTAATATTGCCTGTAGCTGGATTCTCCGTCAGGCGAGGTACCCGAACAATAACCCACTCGAGTTCACTGCTTTTAATTGTGTCAACCATGCCACGACTATCTTTCAAGACATTGCCTGCCATTAGCTTGAGTACAGTGCTTATTATGTGGTTTATGAATTTTGGTTCATCGTTTGGATCTGCAACACCTGCCCCTGTAGCTAAAACAATTCGTTTTACGTTTTCTTGCTTCATTGCAATAACTATGACTTGCATACCCTCAGTTAGGGGCGTCACAGGCTTATTATTAATGGGTCCTAACGCGCTAATCACAGCATCTGCTCCTTGCACAGCAACGCGTACTTTCTCTAGTTCAGATAATTCACCCTGAACAACCTCAAGCCGCTCATGCTGACTATCTATCTTACTTACTGTTCGCACATAGGCAGTGACCTGATGACCTTCATTTAAGGCTTGTTTAACAACTTCTTTGCCTGTTTTGCCTGTGGCACCAAAAACAGTAAGTTTCATACCAATTTCCTTTCTTTAGTCTTACACGAAAAAGCTTATTTTAGCTTATCGTCATACGGCAAGACGCTTAGCTTCCTATTATAAAGCGCTGCTTAGACTTTAGCCGCGATTCCGCACCCCCTCTAGCGCGAGATCAGGAATAAAGCTGACTGTAAGGTGGTCCAAGTAAGCTCAAGAGTCTTTGAAGCTGAGGCTTGAGGTTAAGTATCACGTGCTGAACAGAGTTATTGCTTGTAATGGGAGTCTACTAAAAATCCGGGGGTGTTGGCTTTCGTACATATTTTGCAAGGTAGAACTTACACGATGCCAAGGCAATAACTTGCTGCCTTTTTCCTCGTATAGCATGCACTACCCCCGGATTTTTAGTACTGTCCAATTTGTGACGAAAATAGCTGCGTTTGTCACTTGACTAATGAAAGTAGAAATACTCAACATGGCGGGTTATACGTCAATGATCTACAGGTCTGGTGAACTTAGTTCAAATTAGCGTTACTATAAGTGACGGTGAATTTTATAGAGATAAGGTAGTGTTTTTAGGCCGTAGGGAATATTGTTTTCTACATTGTCAATTTTGGGTATCTATCGAAAACTTTCTCTAACAATGGAAGTAATTTTTCACTTTTTGATTTAGGAGTCTGGTGCGAGGCTATTTATTAAGACGCTTACTGTATGCAATGTTTGTACTTTTGGGTGTGTCAATCATTGTTTTTTTTCTAGTTCGCCTTTCAGGTGACCCTGCTGCTCTCATGATGCCACTAGATGCTAGCGATGAAGAAGTTGCACAATTACGAACTGCCCTTGGTTTTAACAGACCTTTACCTATTCAATATCTAGAGTTTTTAAGTCGTGGAGTCATAGGAGATTTTGGAACATCCATCAGGCATCAGCAACCAGCTATGGGTATGGTTTTAGGGCGTATGCCCGCCACCTTACAACTCCTAGGTCTTTCTCTATTTATAGCTTTGTTAGTAGCTATTCCTATGGGAATCTTATCAGGACTCTATCCCAACTCATTTATTGATCGCATAAGCGCGGTTCTTGCACTAGTTGGGCAAGCTATTCCTAATTTCTTATTAGGGATACTATTAATCCTGTTTTTTTCCGTTCAGCTTCGCTGGCTTCCCTCTAGTGGAAGAGGCGGTTTAGAGTATCTAATTTTACCTGCCATTACCTTAGGCACGGCTGCCGCTGCCTTCATTAATCGCTTGCTTCGCTCGAGTCTCCGCGAAGTTTTAGAAACAGATTACGTTCGCACAGCCAGAGCAAAGGGGAGGTCTTGGCGAGCCACTGTATTTAAGCATGCATTGCGTAATGCCGCGATTCCTGTTGTTACCATAATTGGTATCCAGATCATTCAATTGGTTGGTGGTGCTATCGTGACTGAAACGGTGTTTGCTTATCCTGGTGCAGGTCTACTATTAGTTCAGTCACTGGCAACTCGTGATATTCCTGTTATTCAAGCATTTGTAATGTTGATTGCTTTGGTTGTTATTTTGGTGAACCTTGTTATTGACCTTATCTACGGTTTAATTGATCCAAGAATTAGTGTGGCTTAAATGGCGTCATTGTCTAAACAATCTAGTAAATCGCAGAACCTAAAGTTAAAAAAGCTCTTGAGGGGCTTGCAAGAAAACCCTGTTAACTTAATTGCCCTTTTGTTTGTACTTTTTGTACTTTTTGCTGCCATCTTCGCACCATGGCTTGCCCCCTTTGACCCAACTGCACAAAGTTTGCGCCTGCGATTAAAACCTCCTGTTTGGCTTGCAGGAAGCGAAGCTGGTCATTTGCTGGGCACAGACGCTTTAGGGCGCGACATGTTGAGTCGTATTATTTTTGGTGCACGTGTCTCTTTATTAGTAGGATTTACAGCCGTTCTTTTACAAACACTAATCGGGGTTTCAGCAGGCTTACTTGCGGGTTATTATGGTGGTTTTGTTGATAATACCCTTATGCGAATTGCTGATATACAACAAGCTATTCCCTTTTTGGTTTTAGTTGTTGCGGTGGCCGCCGTGATGGGACCCAGTTTGTTTAATACCATCTTGATTCTAGGTATTACTGGTTGGGTGACTTATGGGCGTGTCGTAAGAGCTCAAGTCTTAAGTTTAATGCAGCAAGAATATGTTACCGCTTCACAAGCTTTAGGCGGTAAAGATCACCGCGTTATGTTGCATCATTTGTTACCCAATCTCATTGCACCTGTCACAGTTGTAGGAACACTCACCGTGTCATCCATGATTCTGGTAGAAGCTTCTTTAAGCTTTTTGGGTTTGGGTGTGCCACCACCAACACCTACATGGGGTGGCATGGTAGCCGATGGCCGTAATTATTTGGTCACTGCATGGTGGGTAAGTGTTACACCAGGCATTGCTGTCTTTTTGACTGTACTAGCTATTAATTTAGTAGGCGACTGGTTACGTGAAGTTTTAGATCCAACTTTGCGGACTTAAGTGGTCAGTAACTGATTCTTTT
>CAYGTA010000516.1:0-3353 GCA_964352605.1 uncultured bacterium
TTGAATATCTTCATTAGCCAGCATCTCTTGGTAATTTGTATAAGCTCTATCAATTCTATGTTGCTTAGCAAAAGACTCGAGCTTGTCTTTTTGCCGGGAAGATACAGCAACAAGCTTCCCTCGGGTTATATGACGATAAGCATCTGCATGTTCTTGTGCTCGTGAACCACTCACTCCGATAATGGCTGTTCTATACATTGCTTAGCTCCGATTCTTGAATAAACATACATGTGCTTAACCTATTTAACATTCTTTATGTTAAGTGTTGTAAGTCGAAACAGCCTCTACAAGGCTTATGCTTCTTATGCTTAACAGGGTCAGCCAAAAAGAATAATTTCAGGTCCATATCTTTCCAATTACAATCATTAAGATTTTAGTAAAAGGAGGCGTATCAAGGGCATCCGCTACGGCTTAAACCGCAATTTAAGACTTAATGTTAGTTCTCAAAATAAAGTAGCTGGATACTCATCCAAGATTCCTTTTTCAAGCATCAGGGCTTCCATTTCGTCAAGTTCTAAAGGCGCCGCAGCTGTAAAATTCTCAATACCATCATTGGTAATAACAACCGTGTCTTCAACCCTTATATACTTGCGTTCTTCGGGAATAATCATTTGCGGATCAACCGTTAATACTATACCTGGTTTAAGCGTTTTACCTCGATAATGCCCCACATCATGTACAGTCATGCCAACTGGATGTGATAAGTGATAAGGAAATACTAAGGCTCGCTCTGCAGCTTGAGTATAAATTGTTTTTGAGAATGGGTTATTAGCAATATAGTCAGCCATTATTAAAGCTGCTTCTTTTTGTACTTCGCCATCATTTGTACCTGGTTTTAACAATGCTAACAAGACCTTGTGGTATTCCACCATAAATCCATATAGCTCTCGTTGTTCCGAATCATATTTACCATTTACTGGCCACATTCGACCAATATCACTAGAGTAGTAATGATAATCTGGTGCACAGTCAACAAGAATTAAATCACCAGCCTTTAACTCTGCATTATTGGCATTGTAATGCCCGTACCATGCGTTTTCTCCACTTGCTACTATTGCTCTGTAACTAACATCTCGTGCACCATGAATTAAATATTGGTAACGCATGGTTGCTTCTAACTGATTTTCAAAAATGCCTACTCGAGTTGACTTAATGGCTTCAATCACACCCTTTGCACTAAGGCTTCCAGATCGTCGTAAAAGCTCAATTTCATTTTCACTTTTTACTAACCTTAAGTCATTTATTGAGGGTGATAAGTCTAGTATGCTTGTATTTGGGTAGCGATCTCTTAGCTGTTTAACAAACCATCGCATGCGGTCTGGTCGACCATCCCAAGGGTCAGAGAAAACTTCTTGTTGGGCTCTTTGAAGGGTATCCCAACTCATGCATGCTCCCTCTCCTTGCCGCATTGGTGTGTGTATAACTTTTGCTGTTTCAAGAAACCCTGCTAGTTCACCTAGGTCATGTACTGCGTCTACACCTGTAGCTTTTTGTGCTGCTTCTGGGTCGGTTGAATTTAAAATGGGCCCTTCACTTTTCAATCTTGAGTTTGCTTGGGAGGCTAAAAAAAGATGGCTGCTTTGAGTACGGCCATCAATCATTAAGTAAGCATGCGGAACTTCAGCTTTGCAAAAATAATAGAAATCATTGACTTGCCTGAACCGCTCGCTTGCAGACTCTTTTGGTCCACCTTGAAGTAAGGCAATTTCATCTGACTTTAGGTTTTTTAAGATTTTTTCACGACGTGATTTATATTCACTTAATGGAATAGAAGGAACATTCATTTTTTACATCTCTCTTTTCTTTTGAACCTTGACACGTTATTAAAGATTTAATGATTTCTTTTTTAGAGTTTGCTTTCTATTAAACTCTGCTGAATAGGTTTCTTTGGGTTTGTGCAAAGTTATTTAGTAAATAAAGCGTTAAATTAGCTTAGATACTCGAGTAATTTTAATCACTGTGACTATAATGTTCAGCGATAATGTAATCAGGTAGCTGTGTTTCTTGCTGTGTAACAGCCGTTAAAAGTTGTTTATGCAAGGACTGCTTTAGCTTAAAATTATCATTAGAGTAAAATAGGTTGTTCATTTGATAGGGATCTTGAACATTATCAAAGAGCATGCAAAATTCATGGTCTCGACCTTGGACATAAGTGTGGGTTTGTGTGCGAATTGCACGATAGGGATGATCTCCGAAGCTAAAGCGTGTTCCGTTCCATTGGACAAGTACAGATTCTCTAATTGATGTTTCTTCTAAAAAGGATGATGTATGGTCAAATCCTTGAACCTTGGTCGTAAGATTAAGGCCAGCTAATCCAACGGTTGTTGGGTAGATATCAAGACCACTCATTAACTGTTTATAGCTTGAATTTTGTTTAAGTTTCTTTGGATATCTGAAGATAAGAGGAATGTGAATTGATTCATCATAAGGCACTTGCTTATTCCGTAATCCATGGCTTCCTGCCATCTCACCATGATCTGAAAAAAATACAACTATTGTGTCTTCTGATAAGCCTTTATCATCAAGCCAAGTTAAGATGCGGCCTACATTTTCATCAAGATTAGCAATCAGCCCGTAATAGCCTGCCAACTGATGTCTTGCTTTATGTTCATAATCAGCAGGTACATTTTTCCTTAGCTTTAAGCTAATAGGATCAACACTATCTTCAAACTTTTTGGGTACAGGGTAGCCTTTATACTTTGCTGTACCTCCTTGACCTGGGTGAGGTGATTCATAGCTGATAACATGAAACCAAGGACTATCAGGATTTGCTTCTTCTAATAAAGATAAACTCAAATCTGTTAGGCTGTCTGTTTGGTATCCCTTGAGAAGCGTCGCTTCTAGTTTATCGGTTGAACAATAAAAGGTTCGATAATAATTGTTTGAAACATTAAATCCGAACCAATTTTCAAAGCCACCACGAAGACTAGGATGCACCCAGAAGTCTTCACCTGCCCAACCTGCATCAGAAACAAGATGTGTTCCACGTTCTCCAGCCAAATGCCATTTACCAACATAAGTCGTTTGGTAACCTTGATCTCGAAACGTATGAGCTATTGTTTTTGTATTTGGCGCTAAGAAATCTCCATGCTGAGGCACACCACATTCTGTTGCATGAAGGCCGGTCATTAAGCCCGCACGAAAGGGCGTACAAACAGGATATTGACTAAATGCAGATGTACAATTTACACCTTCGCGTGCAAGTCGGTCAATATGCGGTGTTTTGATATTTTCATCCCCATTACATGACAAAGCATGGTGACGGAGTTGATCTGCAAAAATCCATAGTACATTAGGTTTTTTCTCAATCTTGGTCATAAAGTTAAAGCTGCACTAAGTCATTTGGAATGTAG
>CAYGTA010000517.1:0-3340 GCA_964352605.1 uncultured bacterium
GCTCCAGAAGGCTGCTTTTGGTGCAATTAAGATGTTCAGTAAGCTAATAGTAATAGCATTTCCACGAATGCTTGCACCATCAAACCATTCGTGCGACCCGGGGGAGTAAAAACAAAGCAACTTAGCCAAGGGTGCAATGTTTCATGGAACTGCAATAATAATAAGCCATTTTTCACTTTGACGGTTGCCTGTTCATGTGATACACTTTCGTTTGGTCTTTTATGTGCCAAACCAGACCGATCATCTGGGCACTAAGAGCAAATTTAAGCAATTATTGCGTTACCCTAGCCAAGTAGCGTTGCAAGGACGTGAAGAAAGTGAAAACATTCTTTCCTAAAGAAGCTGATTTACAGCATGATTGGGTTGTAGTTGATGCTGCAGGCCAAACCTTGGGTCGTTTAGCAACCCAAATTGCTTCAATCTTACGCGGTAAGCACAAGCCTACCTTTACTCCTAACCAAGCTGGTGGAGATTTTGTCATTGTTATTAATGCTGAACGTGTAGCCTTTACGGGTGCTAAGTTAGATCAAAAAATCTATACGCGTTACAGTGGTTATCAGGGCGGTCTTAAGAAAACAACTGCCCGCGAAATGCAAACCAAACATCCCGAGCGCATTATTGAGCACGCGGTTTGGGGCATGGTTCCTAAAAATAGTTTAGGGCGTCAGCTTATGACCCGCTTAAAAGTCTACGCAGGTGAGTCTCATCCTCATCAGGCACAACAACCTAAGGAGTTGAGTCTTTAATGGAACAGTACTATGGTACAGGTCGCCGTAAGGCCGCTGTAGCAAGAGTTTTTTTGCGCCCTGGTAGTGGTCGCATTATAGTTAATGGCAAAGATTTTCAGGTTTACTTTCGTGGCATCTTCAAAGGCATTCAAGCTTTAGAGCCTCTTAAAGTAACAGCTACTGCTGGTCGGTATGATGCGCTCATCACGGTTAAAGGTGGTGGCCCTACAGGTCAGTCAGACGCTATTCAGCTTGGTGTTGCCAGAGCACTCCTTAAAGTTGATCCTAACTTTAGAGCAACCTTGAAAAAAGGTGGCTATCTTACTCGCGATTCTCGTATTGTTGAGCGTAAGAAGTACGGTCTTCATAAAGCACGTCGCGCACCTCAGTACAGCAAACGCTAAGTTCTTCTTAGATTATTTCCGTGGGTTGAGGTTAGACATCCTCAACCCTTTTTTATAGCGAGTGTTTTATTATGACAACTATACAAGCCATTATTTTGGGTGTTGTTCAGGGCTTAACTGAGTTTTTACCTGTCTCAAGTTCTGGTCATTTGGTTTTGGCTAATTATCATCTGGGTTGGGGTACTCATTTACCACTTTATGTTGATCTTGCCACAAATACAGGAACCTTTTTTGCTGCGTTGTTAGCGTTAAGACAAGATGTCTGGCAGGCACTTTCTGGTTTTTTAAGAGGTTTAACTTCAGCCGAAGCTCGTAAAGAAGATGGCTGGCGTATGGCTATTTTAGTGATCATTGGTAGCATTCCCACCGTTGGTATGGCGTTAATTCTTAGACCTATTTTTGAAACACTCAACCAACCGATTATTGTTTCGTTTGCGCTTATCGTTACAGGCTTTATTATGTGGTTTACCTATAAATCTGGGCCTAAAGATAGTGTGGCGAAACTAACATGGCAAGACGCCCTCATTGGTGGTTTTGCACAAGGTATCGCTATTTTTCCCGGAATCTCACGTTCAGGTTCAACCATTGCAACTCTATTATGGCGAGGGGCAAGTGCACAGGTCGCAGCTACCTTTTCATTCTTAATGTACCTAGTAGCTTCTTTTGGTGCAGCAATCTTAAGTTTTTCAGAAATTAGAAACGCTGACATTGAACTTGTACCTTTAATTGCCATGATTGCTGCTTCATTTATTATAGGTTACTTAGCTTTACAATGGTTATTTGTTATTTTAAGACGCGGTCAATTCAAATGGTTTGCACCTTATCTTTGGATTGTAGCAAGTTTAACACTAGCTCGAGTATTATTTTTCTAGGTTTTGTAGTCAGGCTTTTCTGGCTTTTATTTCGGTAATCTATTATTAAAACTCCACAGGGAGGCTTTGAATATGTCTCAGGAATCACAAGTTATTACTCGTATTGCGCCTTCACCAACCGGTGATCCTCATGTAGGAACTGCTTATATGAGTCTTTTTGATTATGTTTTTGCCAAAAAACATAACGGTAAGTTTATTTTACGTATTGAAGATACAGACCAAAAGCGTTATGACGCTGCGTCTGAGCAGCAGGTTATAAGGTCACTAAAGTGGTTGGGTTTAAATCATGATGAAGGCCCTGATGTTGGGGGTCCAAACGCGCCTTACAGGCAAACAGAAAGACTCGAGCTTTACCAGAAGCATGTGCAAACTTTGCTTGATTCGGGCGTAGCGTATCGGGCGTTTGAAACCTCTGAAGAGCTTGAGGCGATTCGTGAAGATTTGCAGCGTCGTGGTTTGGGTCAGGGTTATGACGGTCGCGCTAAAGCGATTCCGAAAGAAGAGTCAGACGCTAGGGCTGCAGCTGGTGAACTTTTTGTCATTCGTTTAAGTACGCCAAATGAGGGTGAAACTATCATTAAGGATGCTCTTCGTGGTGAAGTGCGTATTCCTAATAGCGAAGTGCCTGACGCTGTTCTAATGAAAAGCAATGGCATTCCGACCTATCATTTAGCAGTTGTTGTTGATGATCATGAAATGGGAGTTACACACGCGGTTCGGGGTGAAGAGTGGCTTTCGACTGCGCCTGTTCATGTAAAGCTTTACGAGGCATTTGGTTGGCAAGAACCTGTCTGGGTGCATATGCCTTTACTTAAAAATGCTGATGGCAAAAAACTTAGCAAACGCCGTGATGATGCCAGTTTAGCTTCTTACCAAGCGCAAGGCATTGTGGCCGAAGCGCTTATTAATTATTTGGGCACGATGGGCTGGAGTATGCCAAATGGTCGTGAGTTTTTTGAACTTGATGACATGATTGAACACTTTAGTTTTGAGCGTATTTCTTTAGGGGGCAGTGTTTTTGATATGAAACGCTTAAAGCACTATAATGCCCATTATTTACGTGAAGCTCTTGACTTAGAAGTGGTTGCTGAACGAGCTAAACCCTTTTTAGAAGCTAAAGGCTATGAAGTTAATGATGAAGATTATCTTTTAGATGTGCTTGATGTCATGTTGCCTCGTGTTGAAACACTAGCAGAACTTGCGGATTCTTGTTATTACTTCTTTACAGATAGCTATAACTATAACGAAGATGCCAAAAGACGCTTGGTGGCTGGTCAAAAACACTTAGAAGCACTCGAGCGTGAACTTTCTAGGCTTGATGTTTTTGATTTTGATG
>CAYGTA010000518.1:0-3339 GCA_964352605.1 uncultured bacterium
GAGTAAAAACAAACCAACTCAGCCAAGGGTGCAATGTTTCATGGAACTGCAACTTTAAGTAAATTGCGGAATGATTTCTGTCCAAACACCAAACAAACCAATACCTAATAAAAGAACACCCGAAATGCGGGTTAAAAGTTTGTAGTTTTGCGTAAGCCAACCTGTTGCACGACGCTGCAAAGGCATAGCTAAAAAAGGTAATAATACCAAAGGCCAACCAAACCCTAAACCAAAAAACAAGAAATAACTAAGCCCATCTGCCAGCGCAGTTGCACTGCCTGCACCCAATAAAAAAGCACTCAAAATAATAGGGCCAGTACAAGGCAGTGTCATGGGGCCAAGCATAAGACCATACATATAAGCTGTTGCATAAGGGTTTTTCAGAATAGGTGCTTGCACGGTACTTAAGCGATTAAAAGGGTTATAGCCCGTAAGCATAAGAATGCCCAAAGCAACAATTAAAAAATAAATAATAGGCAAAAGCCACGGTAAAATGGCACCAAAAGACTGCTGCAACAAAAATAAAATAAAGCCAACAGCTGTCATCATGCTTAGAACACCAGCCAACACCAAAAACCCTAACCATTTGGTAGCTTTTTTAGAACGCTCATTAGTGGCGTTACCCGCCAAAAAGGCAATCAAGCCAGGGTAAAGAGGAAGCAGGCAGACATTCGTTAAAATGGCTCCATTCCCAAGAATGAAGCCTTCTAAAAGTTGATTCATAAAACTTAGTTAGCAGCCATGATTTGTTCTAAAAGCTGCTCAGCAGATTTACGACCTGTACCAAGCTCACCAAAGCTACCATCAGCATTAATAATAAAGTGAGGTGTAGCAGGAGGATTGGTTACACTACGACCAAAATCTTCAACCAAAGCTTGTAGTAACTCAGTCGAAGCAACTGCAAAGATAAACGGAAAGCCTTCTCGCTCTGCGTACTCAGCTAGCTTCTCGTTAGCCAAGTTACCCTCTACACTCAAAGCAATATAAACAACACTATCATCTGTTTGCAAGCTTGCCTCTTGAACATTTCTAAGCTGTGAACGGCAGTTACTACACCATGTTGCCATGGGTTCAACAAAAACAGTTTTACCTTCAAAATCGGCAAAGCTAAACGTTTCTGAGGTAGCCGCATTGATCAACTCAATCGTTTGCCAAGCAGGTTTATCTTGCGCGAAAGCTGAACTAAGACCTAAAACAACCATAGCCAAAATAGGAATAAACATTCTTTTCATAATCAAAATCTCCTTATGTTCATTAAGTATGAAGCAAACTTATTGCGAAAGTATCACAAAGTAAAAATCACAAAGCAAAAAGTAAACCACTTGGTCATAGTAAAAAGAATTGCATCAAAAGTTTGTCAAAGAATTGACGCCTGACAAAACAAGTCAACTACTCTGAAAATCACTTCAAAGAACCAAAAGCCCTCTAAAAGCAATTTTTGAAGATAGTTACTAAACAAGACCACTAGATTCAAAAAAATAAGGCTCGAGTGTTTCTTTTAAGGCTTGCGTTACTGGGGTTTTGCTTTGTGTTTGGTAATTAAATAGAACAACTACAGATTTGGCTTTAGCCGCAAGAGTCTCATCTGCAAGGATTTCTTGGTAAAGACTGATACTGGTATTGCCTATTTTGGTGACATAGGTATGCACTTTTAGGGCTTGCGTCCAGCTTACTTGCTTTATGAAGTCAGTTGCTAAGTGCGCCAAAATAAGATTGCCTTGCTGCTTGGCTACTTTATTAAAAAAGTCAACACGACCAAACTCAGAGTAAACAGCAAAACTAGCATTATTAAGATGACCAAAAGCGTCAGTATCGCTAAAGCGAACTTGAATATCGGAACAAAAGAACATGGTTTAAGCATAACAACAGATTCACGAACCATTGGCGTTTTGCTCAACCCCTTTTAGCGACTGTTCTTAGTGTTGAAGAAAAGATGGTGGACTTCATCAGCAATGTAAAAGCCAGTCAACTGCTTCTCTAAGTTAAAAATGCTCTACGGCAAACTAACAAGATACATCTTTGCCCTCACTTCCAAAGGTGTTTAGCCTAGCTTCTTCAGCTGTGTTTTTTACACTTGCTCCGCAGTAATGAAATTGCAAAGCACGTCTTTTATATTCAGATAAGTTTGCAGGTGTTCCATGATGAATAAGGCCATGAAAAAGCAAAATACTGCCCGGTTTTAAAGGCACAGCAACCGCGCCATCATTAAAAACATCCGTATCACAAATTTGCCAATCACGTTTCTTAAAGTGAATAACAGCCCCTTGCTTATGTGAACCCGGAATGATCATCATGCAGCCATTTTCTGGAGTAGCTTCATCTAACGCTATCCAAACACCCACAACGGTCGCTTCAAGAGGCAAATCAAAATAAGCCATATCTTGATGCCAAGGCTTCTCTCGCCCAATAAGTGGAGGTTTAATGAGCGCCATATCTTGAAACATATTTAAGTCATCTTCAGCAATGATTCGACTTAAAACCTTCAGTAAGTCAGGGTGAAACGCTAAAGCTTTTAGTCTTTGATCAAATTCAACATAGTAAAAAAGTTTACGAACAGCATTTTGTCTTTCATCTGACGTGAGAAGCTCGAGTTTAGCCTGAGCACCCTTTTCAATCTGTACGCCTTTAAAGTCAGGATTTTTGCCGTCAATCAAATCAACTAGGCCTTGCAGACCCGCTCGAGTTTCTTCAGGATTAAAAGCATTTTCAATGACAAGGTAACCTCGTTCATGAAAAGATTTTATGTCTGTATTTGTTACGTTGGCTAAGCCAGCTACGCCGCTTTCTATTTTCGTGGCATAATGATAAAGCCATTCAGGATAAGTGTCACTAGCTGAATGTTTGCCTTGATCTGCCTGATCGGGCTGAGTATCCATGGGGTAACCCACTTTCAAAGATGATGTAGCTAAAGTGTAGCACTTTAAAAGCTAGCTTCACTTTGGTTTCTTGGCATAGTGCAGGCGCCATACTCGTAGAAGTATCAACAGTCATGATAATACTAGCTCGAGTACTGCCTTACAGGTTAAATCGCTGGGTAATTATGATTGCCAGTATTATCACGCTTACAGGCATATGGGGGCAGGGTCAAGCTATCCTTATTGCTTATTTATTGCCACGGTTGAAACTGTTTTTCTATTTATCATCCTATGGAATGCATGGAAATGGACTAAGTAGAAAGGAAGCCTAGGTAGAAAAGAATCAGAGCTTTTGCCTAAGGCTGCGTGATAGCATTCTTTGTACATTCACTCAGAATAAGTAGCTTACAAAAATGACAAAATGAACCCCTAATACTAAACTGCTTAGAAAGTGTCATAAGACTGAGTGGGTCAGAGCGTACTC
>CAYGTA010000519.1:0-3338 GCA_964352605.1 uncultured bacterium
GGACGACTCTCAACAAATGTACCAAACTTAGCACCAGCAGTTGCATTGTTGACGGTTGATTCTCCAAGCTGAATGGAAGGCGTTAAGAAGTTAGGGTTCACTTCGTACCAATTAGCTGCATCTATAGCAACACGACTCTTACTATCAATATCCCAGAATATTCGGTTGTCAGAAGGTAAATTCTGAAGCAACTCAACGGAGCTCGTGCGAATAGGTACATAGCCTGAAGCAGTATGGTGACTCGCACTATTCTCAGTGTTATTTAAAAAGAGCAAAAATGCTAAAGCACCCTCTTCAACTTCAGGCTCTAAACCATCAGTTATCCACATAGTTGCGCCCCCCAAAATGTTACCAGCCCAATCATAATCATCATTTCTAATTAAAAGACCTGTACCAAGTTCAAAGCCTGTTGCTGCAGCTGACTCACTTAAACCACGTGCAGAAGCAGAACTGGAAAGTGCAAAAGCTACACTACCTTCACGAAAAAGTTGCAATGAACCTGTCCAGTCTTGACGCGTACCTGTGTAAACGTAGTAACCTTTTTCAAACATATCTTTATAAAAATTTGCAATTGAGATCATCTCATCAGTTTGCAAAAGGACTTCTGTTGCGCGTGCAGCACGACCATTTTCGTTATTAACAAGATACTGATTCATTTGTGCTAACCACTGCTCAGTAAACCAGTTATCAAACGGCCAAGATGCACAGCCTGTTAAGTCACCAGCATCAACCATAGGTTGAAGTGCCTCACAAATTGCCTCTAATTCACCCCAAGTAGTAGGAACACTATCAAAATCAACACTACGCAACAAATCCATATTTGCGTAAGAAATAGAAGTGCTGGTGTTCCAAGCTACACTCGCCCATTTGTCATCAATAGTGTAGTAGTTAGTAACTACAGGAATGATGTCATCAAAATCAACAACTTGCCCTAAAACTTCTTCACGACCCGCAATAATGTCGTCAGCATACTTAAAGAAACCACTATCAGCAGCAAACTGTAAAGCAGCATCAAAAAGTTGAGCAATAGCAGGTGGATTGCCTTGCTCTTGCGCTAAGGTGTACTGCTCAACAATCTGATTATAGTTACCAGGATTTTCAACAATTACATTAAACTGCGGGTAAAGCTCATTAAACCTATTACCCGTATCAATAATCCAATCTCCACGGTGATCACTAAAAATTTGCCAAAGCACAATGTCACAAGGACTATCTGCTGAACAGCTTTGCGCCGAAGCTAAACTAGGCGCAATTATCGCAACTAGAAAAGCAGCCATCAAAAGACGTTTAAACATAGAGTTCTCCCTAAAAGAAAAATGTAAGGACTCGAGATTAAAATACAAATGCCCTACAAAAACCCAGCCTATGAAAGTACTGTCAGCCTAATGTCACTGACAAAAGCATGACTTTTGTCAGATTAAATTCTTCATCTCCCACAAATCAAAGCAGACAAATTACTGACAAAGCTTTGCTAAAACTGCTCTCAAAGGAGAAAACTATGACTAACTTTAAAACTATCGGTGCGGCCCTAATGATTGAAGATATAGCAGTACATCTTGACTGGCTTAACAATGAAAGCCGTGACCTAGAAGTACAAGATTTCTTTCAGCATGAACTACTTGATGGTGACTGGCAAAGCAAGGCTAAAGAAGCAAACGAGCTACTAGCTGGATACCAAGGTCGCATAGGCATTCACGGTCCATTTTGGGGCCTCCACCTGGCAAACCCCGACTCAGTATTAAGAAACGCTGTAAAAAAACGCCTCATGCAAGGTCTTGCCGCAGCAGAAACAATAAAAGCAAGCCATATGGTTATACATAGTCCTATAGACCCATGGCTACACAGACACATGCTCAACAACAAAGAACAAACTGCTCGAGTGATTGATTTAATGAAAGACACACTATTTGAACCCCTTTTAAAAGCAGAAGCAATTGGTTGCACACTAGTCATGGAAGACATAATGGATTTAGACCCAAGAATGCAGCTTGACCTAATCAAAGCAATGGACTCTGACGCAATAAAAATGAGTATAGATGTAGGGCACGCATACTGCATGCATAAACAACACGGCGCGCCACCACCTGACCAATTTATAGCCGAAGCAGGAGCATCTCTTGAACATGTCCACCTTCAAGACACAGACGGATACCTCGATAGACACTGGCTACCGGGCGAAGGCTCCATTAACTTCAAAGCCATATTTGAAGAACTCGCAAAACTCAAGCAGTCCCCCAGAATGATCATAGAAGTAAAAGAAAAAACTCGAGTGCAGCAAGCTGAAAATTTCTTAGGACAATTTTTATCAATTCCCTAGCTCTAGAAAAATTACCCTATAAAACCTTAATCTTAAATATTTTCCAGAGCCACTTAATTGAAAATAAAACTTAAAGAACTTTTCTTTAGATATATCACTCTAAGCGTTAGAAGCTACAATATAGTTATGGGAGCAGCATATCCAATTGAACTACGAAAACGAGCATTATTAGCAATAGATAGAGGCATGAGTAAATGGGAAGCACATAAGACATTTAAGGTAAGTCGAACAACCTTAGATGACTGGTTAGAACTAAGAGAAAAAAGCGGAAAACTCGAACCCATTAAGTATCGTCGTGGACCAAAACCAGTCATAGTTGATAATGAAAAGAATCAACACTTTTTTGAAAACCATGCCCATAAAACTCTAGCTCAGCTTTGTGATCTATGGTTTGAACAAACAGGCAAACGTGTTAGTGATGTAACGATGTCAAAGACCTTAAAGCGATTGGGTTATACACGTAAAAAAAGAGCTACCGCTATCAAGAGCGAAGTGCCTTAAAACGCAAAACTTATCTTGAGAAACTGGATCAACTCAAAGCTGAGCAATGCGTTTACATTGATGAAGCAGGTATTGAAGACAGTTTAACTTACCCTTATGGATGGGTTAAGAAGGGTCAGCGTTGTTTTGCTGATAAACTCGGTCATTTCACAAAGCGTGTTTCGATGATTGCTGCTTACTCCCAAAAGCGAGTTTTTGCTGCTATGACCTTTACAGGCTATTGCGATAGTCTGCTTGTTGAAGTTTGGTTTGAAAAAGTCTTAATGCCTGAACTTAAACCTAATCAAGTTGTCATTCTTGACAATGCAAGTTTTCATCGTAAAGCTAAACTCACAGCACTACTCAAGAAGGTAAACTGCACTCTTTTAGCTTTACCCCCTTATTCACCTGATTTGAATAAAATTGAGCATGTCTGGCATAAGATTAAATCTATCGTTCAACATAATCATCACCCTCATCTTGAATTTCATTCTAAAATCAATCAAGCCTTCTGTAGCCTCTAAAACTTAGACGGCTATAA